>DASRIM010000068.1:0-2456 GCA_035649995.1 Pyrinomonadaceae bacterium
AATCGCCTGTTCCGCCAGCTTCGCCTTGATCGCGCCAAACGACGAGATCGATTTCCCAAACTGATGCCGCTCGTTTGCGTAACGCACCGATTCATGAACCATGAGCTTCATGCCGCCGGCGCACATCGCACCGAGTTTGAACCGTCCTATGTTCAGCACGTTGAAAGCGATCTTATGGCCCTTGCCGACTTCGCCGAGCAGGTTCTCGACCGGCGTGCGGACGTCGGAAAGCACGAGCGCCGTCGTGCTCGAGCCCTTGATTCCCATCTTGTGCTCTTCAGCGCCGGACGTCAGTCCCGGTTGGCGCTCGACGATGAAGGCGCTGAACTTGTCGCCGTCAACCTTCGCGAACACGATGAAGATGTCGGCGAAGCCGCCGTTCGTGATCCACATCTTCTCGCCGTTCAAAATGTATTCTTTGCCGTCGTCGCTCAAACGCGCAGTGGCTTTGCCTGACATGGCGTCGGACCCGGCGCCCGCTTCGGTCAACGCGTACGCCGTGATCACTTTGCCCGCAGCGATGTCGGGCAAGTACTTCTTCTTCGCCGCTTCGGTGGCGAAGTAAACGATCGGCAACAAGCCGATGCCGCTTTCGGCGCCGAGCGTGGTCGCGAACGAAGCCGAGCGGCCGATGTTCTCGCCGATGAGCGCGCCGCTCGTTTGATCGAGACCGAGCCCGCCAAACTCCTCGGGAATATTCGCGCCGATCAGTCCCAGGTCCGCCGCCTGGGCCACGAGATCGCGCGCGAGTTTCCAGTCGTGCTTTTCGAGCTCGCCGATACGAGGACTGACTTCGTTGTCAACAAACTGCCGCGTCGTTTCGGCGATCATGCGATGCTCTTCGGTGAAATCTTCCGGCGTGAAGATGTCTTCCGGCTGACGCTCTTCAATGAGAAACGCACCGCCTTTGATTAGCTGCTTCTGTTCGGCTACGGCTGACATTCAGTTCGTCCTCCTGTTGACTAAGCTGCGATTCGTTCAAAAATTCCAGCGGCGCCCATGCCGCCGCCGACACACATCGTCACCATTCCGTAACGGCCGTTGCGCCGCTCCAGCTCGCGCAGGATGCTGGCGGTGAGTTTCGCTCCAGTGCATCCGAGCGGGTGGCCCAACGCGATCGCGCCGCCGTTCACGTTCACTCTCTCGGGATCCAGCCCCAACGTCTTCATGACCGCCAACGACTGCGCCGCAAACGCTTCGTTCAACTCGATCACGTCGATGTCGTCGAGCTTCAGTCCGGCGAGTTTCAGCGCTTTCGGAATGGCAAAGACCGGACCGATGCCCATCTCCTCCGGCGGACAACCGGCGGTCGCATACGCGACAAACCGCGCCATCGGACGCGCGCCCAACTCTTTCGCACGCGCATCAGACATCACGATCGCGGCGGCCGCGCCGTCAGACATCTGCGACGCGTTGCCGGCGGTGATCGTGCCTTTGACGTGAAATGCCGGTTTCAGTTTCGCCAGACCTTCCGCCGACGTGTCGCGCCGCACGCCTTCGTCTTTATCAAACACGACCTCGCGCCGTTGCTTCTTGCCTTTTTCATCCAACTCTTCAAGGACGACGTTCAGCGGCACGGTCTCGTCACTGAACTTCCCGGCGTCGAGCGCCGCGGCTGCGCGTTGATGCGAATGCAGCGCAAACTCGTCCTGCTCCTCGCGCGTCACCTCGTACTTGCGCGCGACGTTCTCAGTTGCGAGGCCCATGCTGAGATAGAAGTCGGGATAGTGCTCGACGAGGTACGGGTTGGGCCGAATGATGTGACCGCCCATCGGTATCATCGACATCGTTTCCAGTCCACCCGCGACGATTACGTCGGCGCTGCCGGTCCTGATGCGATCGGACGCCATCGCGATCGACTGCAAACCCGACGAACAGAAACGATTGATCGTCATCGCGCTCGTCTCGACGGGCAAACCCGCGCGGATCGCTGCCGCTCGCGCGACGTTCATTCCCTGCTCCGCTTCCGGCATCGCACAGCCCATGATCACGTCTTCGATCTGCGACGTTTCGAGCCCGGGCACGCGATCGATCGCGTCCTTGATCACCGCCGCGCCCATCTCGTCCGGCCGCGTCGTTCTCAACGTTCCCCGAGGAGCTTTGCCGACTGCTGTTCTTACTGCTGATACGATCACTGCGTCTCTCATATGCGTACCTATCCGTGAAAATCCGTGGTCTAATTCCTCAATGGCTTGCTGGTCTTCAACATGTGCGCGATCCGCTCCTGCGTCTTGCGCTTGCTGACAAGCGATAGAAACGCCTCGCGTTCCAGGTCCAACAAGTATTGCTCGGAAACACGCGTCGGGTGATTCAGATCGCCGCCGGTCAGGATGCGCGCGAGCTGCACGCCGATCTCGGCGTCGTGATCCGAAATGTATCCGGCGCGTTTCATCTGGTGAATGCCGAGTTTCAACGTGGAGAGCGCCGGCAATCCGAGCGCGAGTATGTCCGTTCGT
>DASRIM010000069.1:0-9598 GCA_035649995.1 Pyrinomonadaceae bacterium
TTCATGATCACCATCGACATCGCCTCCCGCGATGTGCGTGGGATGTGAAGCTACGCCACTGATCAGGCGGTAATCATGGGTGTCCTGATTTGAAATCGGTGATATCCGTGATTCCGTCTGAGCACTGGTCAACGATCCTGACCGCCGGTGGCCCACCGAGGCCTTGTTTCCAGGTCCGCGCCAACCACGTCCCAAACCTGTGCGGACTTTAGGTCTTTCGCGAACGTGAGAAACAGTCTGCCGTCAGCGCTCCATTCGCCAATGCCGCCGTGGTTGTCCAACGTTTGCAGTAATTCACCCGTCTTTGCATTCCAAAGCCGCAGGTATTTGTTACTGGCCGTGCTGACAACCGGCAGCGTTGGATGAATCCCCAGCTGATCGCGATCTCTAAAACCAAAATCGAATGGAATGCGGCTGTAACTGATCACCATTGGGAACATCGCTTTGAATGTGCCTGTGCCAACATCCCAGATCCTGCCCGTGTACTTGCTATAGCCGCTGGCCGCGATAAGGATCCGGCCGTCGTGACTCCACACCATCTGACTCGGGCAGTCGTTCCATTTTGGCGCGGTCAAAGTTGTTCTCAACTCACCGGTTTCGCAGTCGCGCAACTCGATATACGTCCCCGAGCGCGAGCCTCCTCTTCCTTCGAACGTCACAAACATCTTCCCATCGGGAGTGAACCCCTTCACAATGCGGTCGGTGCCGTCTTTGTTAAAAGGAATCATGGTATTCAGGGCGCCGCTCCTGCTATGCCAAATGTATGTGCCGCTTTCGTGTGTCTGGATCACGAACCTTCCGTCAGGAGTGAACTCAGCCTCACTTCCTTCGCGAAAGATAGCGCGGTAGGGTGTTTCTAAGGTCGCGAACAATCGGCCCGTCTCGACGTCCCACAGCTTGGGATTTTCTTCTCTTTCGGACGAAGTCAGGATCTGTTTACCATTCGGGCTCAACTGCACGCGGCTGTGGGTTCCCCTTATCTTGATCTCGAACTTCATTTGACCCGTTTCGAGGTTCCACATTTGCGCCCTTGTCTTTCCCCTGTCGAAGGCAATGTCCTTGATACTTTCATCCCGCTTTACGTTCAGCAGAAATTTCTCGTCGGCGCTCAGTGTCAAATCTCCTAAGAGCAGGGTCAGCGTATCCGGACGGATCGCGATAGTCGTCGATAATTTCGCGCCGGTTCGTGCGTCCCAAAGGGCCGCGGATTTCGAATAAGCAATCAGCAGGCGCAAACCGTCTTTGGTCCACTGCATGCTGCATGTTCCTTTGTCAGTCAACGGCAGCACGGCTTTTTCACGGCCGTCGGTGACGTCGATGATCTGAACCGAACCGTCTTCTCGCTGCACCGCGAGCAGCTTGCTGACGGGATTGAACGTCCTGTGCCGCGGTTTTGTGATATCAAACGACAGCCGCAACTTAACCACTTCGGGCGGGGTTTGACTGTAAAGAACACTCTGGGCCAGCAAAGCACAGGCGACGATTACGGCAAGACGGTAGATTGTTGTTTTTGTCATCGGTTCCACCTCTTCGGTGGACCAATGTACCGGGAGTTAGAAAAGTTTGGCGGGACTGGAATGGCAGTTTCTCAACTGCCACACGACGCGGTATTTACCGTGGAACGAAATTGTAGCTGATCGAGCCGTTTACAGTGACCGGTTGTCCGGACAGCAGTGTCGGCGTGAAGCGCGCCTGGAGTGCCGCAGCCTCAGCCGCCTCGCGCAACTCTACGGGACCGCTTACCGCCTTTGCTGAAGTCACGTTGCCCTGTTCGTTTATCACGACATGGACCGTGACCTGGCCTGATACTCTGTTTATACGAGCGGCGTCAGGATAGAACGGTTTGGGATTGCTGATAAGTTTCCCTTGCTTGACTCCGAAAACGAATTTCTCCGGGCGTTGAATGGCGGTGAGGAGGAAATTCGCCATTTCCGCATCGAGTGGTTTGAGCACGTTGTAAACCTGCATTGCCTCGTCTCGTTTATCGATAGCGAGATACGCCGAGCCGAGGAGTTTATGTGCTGACGCGAGATCCGGTTTGATACGGATCGACTCTTTTAGCTGCTCGATTCCTTCCTTGAAGCGGCCCGTGTAGAGATACGGGATCGCGAGGTTCTTATGCGCTTCCGCGAACTCCGGTTTGTATCGTATCGCCTGCTTGAAGGCGTCGATCGCGTCGTCGTAACTGCCTGACGACATGATTCTGAGCCCGAGTTCGTTGTGGGCCTCGGCCCAGTTGGGCCTGAGTCGAATGGCTGCTTCGAAAGCTTTGATCGCTGCCTGGATATGGGCTGGTCTGTCTTTGTCTAAAGGTGGAACGGACGAATGCGCCATGCCGAGTTTGAAGTGCGCTTCGGCCCAATCCGGCTTGAGGCTGACGGCCTTCTCGAACTGTTTGATTGCTTCGGCGTAGTTTTTCGACTGGAGATACTCTTCTCCTCGATTGAACAACGTCTCGGCCGGCTCCTGCGCCGGCAATGAGGTTAAGGGGAAGATAGCGAGAAGAACCAGAACGGTAAGTAAATTCATGGTGAGAGAGATTATCATTTAGGCCCGACGAAACGAAAAACGTAACTCTTTTACGTCGAATTTTCGTAGACCACGCGGAGTCGCCGAACCAGCGATAACTGCTGGAGTAGATCGTGGCTATCGATAAACTGATCGATTGAGCCCGCGGCTGTTGCGATGCGCTTCACGTTACGATCCGTGATGACGTCTCTTATGGCGCGCGCAAACTCGTCGCCATGGATCACGAAGTATGGTCTGTCGTAGTAGCGTGTGAGGTTCGTCGGCAGCGGCTCGGTGATTTTCAACGCGTTGTGCCGCCGGGCGACGATTGAATATGCGCGGGCAAGTTGTCGCTCTCTTTCTTTCCACGTTTCCGCTGCTAACACAGCCTGCAATACGGGCGTCAACTTCGCGCTGATTTTCAATGTTGCGAAAGCAGTTCCCAGCCACTTCGCGTAAGGCGCGTACCGCTTCTCCATCAGAAACGCCAGCTTCACGATTTCATGGACCAGGCGAGCCGCAACTAGCTTCGACCCGAGCTCGTCGCCGACGTCACCAGTGCGACCAACAAACGCTTCCTCCTGGGATATCCGCGTCCACTGAACAGCGAGCAGGTACAGCCAAACGTCTTTTGGATAGAACCGGAGCTTTTCTCGAATCGGTCGAAGTTTCCCCAAGCCGTCGTGATAAACCTGGCCACTCACGACTTCCAGCAATCTTTGTTGCGGGACGGTTAACCAATCGGTGACGCGGATCGTTTTCGTCGGATCAAAACCCAGCCGCGCTTCGAAGAACGACTTCAACGTAAATACCTGAACCATGTGGTTCACCGGACCGTGCTTGATCCGGATCGGATGTCTGACGCGATTAGCGTCTGGCTCGCTGTAGTTCGTCGAGTATCCGAGGAAGTCGCACGGCAGATTCTCCGACAGGACTTGATTGAGTTTCTCTTCTGACCGCGAATAGTCGTGGTTACTCAGGAATAAAAGCACGCGAGGTCCCCAGTGATGATCGCGCGAAAGCGGCGTGTCGAAGCCGAGCACTTCTGAGCCCCAGCCGATAAGCGCGGCGGAGTAGCGGAGCCGTGGAAATTCTTTTGTCAGGATCGGCCCGACTTCTTTTTCGTAAAAGAGTTCGCAGAGCTTCAGGCCTGGGATAAACTTAGGCATTCGCTTACCGAGCTGAAGACCTTGTGGAAGACATGCCGGATTGTACCGTAGTGCTCGGTGGAAAGAGAGCTGACCATGCCATCACTCGAGAAAGCATTTGGCTACCAGGGCGACAACATGAACCTGCCGGTTAAAGATCTCGCGTCGGCCCTGCCGTTTTATCAGAACGTGCTTGGGTTCGAGTTAGTTTCGCAAAGTGAGGAGCCACACAAAGCAGCCGTTCTTGCACGTGACCAAATTCAGATCAGACTGGCTGAAAATGACGGCGATCCCAGCCAGGACGGCTGTGCTTTCCACGTAAATGACGTCGAGTCGTTGTTGGCGGAATTCAAAGCCAACGGTCTGCAAAAGGAGCTCTCTGACTTCAGTAACGAGGAGCACGACGACTCCACGTGGAAAGTGTTCTACGTCGTTGCGCCTGACGGTCTGTGTTACTGGTTCGGTGAGCGACAGTAAACTTGAAAGGTTGAAGGGACGCTCGTTTCGCGAGCGTCCCTTTGGACCGATTACGATTTACCGGATCGATTACGTCAAGCTCCACGCGACCGCGAGGTATTCGTTGAAGCCCTCGAAGCGGAATTTGTGGACCTTGATCTGGAACGGCCCCGAGATCGCCGGCGTAAAGTCGACGACTTCGTAGCTGTTGTCCCAGCTCGCCGATGCCTGAAACTGGCCTGGACCACTCACGTACAGGTCGAGGTCGGCTTTCAGCGGATCGGTCAGATAGTCGGCGGTGGGAGTTGAGTCCCACACTAGCGCCACCTTCACGCGCTGACCGGCATTTACCCAGCCCATATCGATCGTGATGTCGCCGTTAGCGTCGAAGCTTCCCGCGACCACGCTGCGCCATGTGTAGCGGTTGTTCACGACACTCGTGTAAGAGGTCAGCGCATTCACGCCGCCTGCGCCGTCGAATTCACTCAAACGCGCGGAGCCTTCAACGTTGTCCGTCGCACCGGCGAGAATCAGGGCCTTCACAGACTCGGGAAATATGCGCAGGCCCGGGTTCACTTGCATCAGGTCAGCGGCGAGTCCCGCCACTGCCGGCGCTGAGAAACTCGTGCCGGATCCGATTTCATCCATGTCACATGACATGTTCGGGCTCATGATCGTCGTCTTGATGTTCGCGCCAGGCGCTGAGACTTCCGGTTTCTCGCGATCGCCGTGCAGCGAGATCGGATCTTCCCAGCTCGACGTGGGCCACATCGCATTGTCGGCGGATGAGACTGTGCCCATGTCGTTGTAATTTCCGACGGCGATGGTGTTGAAACCCGAACCGACGCTGTTCACATAACCCTTTGAAGTGCAGCCGCCGTTGTTGCCGGCCGACGCTGTCACAGTGTCCCAGATGTAACGCACGATGTAGTCGGCGTGACGGCCCCAGACGTTTACTGAACCGTCATAACCGCAGCCGTCGAGTCCCCAGCTATTGTTCGAGACGTCAGCGTTTTGCGCGGCCGCGTCAGTTGCCGCTGCGATGTTCGCGAAGTTGGCATAGCTCACGATGTTCGAGCTGTAGATACCGGCGCCCGGAGCGATACCGGTGAACTTGTTATGCGAGCTGGCAGCGATGCCGGCGCATGCTGTCGCGTGATCGTCAACGTTCGGATCGTTGGGAATGCGCGTGCCGAGATTGTGCGATGACAGACAACTGTTGCCGAAGTCGACGCGGCTGTCTTCGATGATCGCGATGCGCGCGCCCGCTCCGGTGATTCCGAGGTTCCACAGCGCGTCGGCCTTCATCGAAGGACCGGCGACGTTCATGTGGTCCGCATACTGTTCGTCCTGCGCCAGGTAAGCGACTTGCACGTCGGCGCGTTCGGAAAACTGTTTGACCAAACCCGCGGGCAGCGTGGCGAAGACCATCGGTGCGCCTTCACCACGACGATTGACGGCGTGGCCGGCGCGTTCCAAAGCACGCGTGATGCCTTCAGTGGCGCGCGAGGTGGCGGCCGTCACCTGGTCCATGCGCCGCGCAACTAACGCGTCGACTTCCTCGCGGCTCAGGTTGGTGCGGCCGTCGCGAGGATCTTGTGCCTCGAGATCTTCAGTAGCATTGAGCCAGAACGCGACTTTGATCTTCTCGTCGCCGCGCACGTCTTCGACTTTCCGGTGCAGCTTCGGATGAAGCTTTCCGTAACGCGCACGATAGGCGCGCTGCTCTTCGGCTTTCAATGCAGAGAAGTCAACTTCCTGGCCTTGATCGTCGATCGTGGCCGAAAACGTTTTGCCGTTGTCCGTGTTGAGGACTTTGGCAGTCTGGACGTGGCGTCCGGATAACGGTAGTTCGACTGCGCTGCTCTTAATCACCTGAAGACGGCTCGCGTCGAGTCCTTCGCGTTTCGCAGCGACTTGCAACAGTTTCTCTTCTTCGGGCGATGGGCGATTTTCTTTCTGCGCGGTGACGCGCGGCAATGATGTGAGTACGATGCCAGCGATGAGTATGAGAATGATCGTGGCGATAACTTTTACCTTCATGTAACGCATTATTTTCTCCCTTGGAACTAACATTCATTCGAGCTGATACCTGAAAGAAAGTTGCTGAACTCCCGGACGTATTACCTCGCATGGAAAATATTTTTGAGGCTGGTTACGTTGGTTAATGTGAGAGTTGTTCTTCTGACTCGCTTCCGCGGCGCAGCTCTTCGAGTTCTGTGTATCGGTCGTTGAGGTGTCCGGTTGAAAACAAGATTGTCGGGGCCTCCTGCGGAGGCGTGGCCTCGTTGATGAGTGAAGAGCCGTCAAAGCGACAAAACCTGAGATTTCCGTCGGCAAACAATTGCTGACATTTGGGACACTGTTTCATAGCAGTACCTACTTCCACTGCAATCTATTCCTTAAACGCGGAAAGGCGGCGGCTTATGGGCCTGAAATTTTTATGAAAGTTTTTTTGAAGCTGGCCGATCCAGCGGTGCGAGATTAAGATAGAGCGCGCCGGATTTAATCAATTACCCTCAACTACGACACTACCGAGGAGAAGCCTCGATGCGACGACGCCAGTTGCTCTTTCCAGTCTTAGCTTGTCTGGCCCTGCTCAACGGAGCGATGAGCCAGACGCCGAATTCCAATCAACAAACGAAGCGTTCCAAACCTGCCGCGACGCAATCATCGTCACGACCCCGATCGCGTGAAGCAACGCCGCGAACGTCGCCCGACCTCGCGAAGCAACCGACGCTTTACGTAGTCGGTTATGCGCATCTCGATACTCAGTGGCGCTGGGAATATCCTCAGGTCATACAGGAATACTTGCCGAAGACGATGCGCAACAACTTCGCGCTCTTCGAGAAGTATCCGAACTACATCTTCAACTTCACGGGCTCGTATCGATACAGCTTGATGAAAGATTATTACCCGGCGGATTTTGAACGACTCAAACAATACGTCGCCGCCGGACGATGGTTTCCCGCCGGATCATCAGTGGACGAAGGCGACGTCAATTCGCCGAACGCCGAATCGATCATCCGCCAGATTCTTTATGGCAATAACTGGTTTCGCAAAGAGTTTGGCGTTGCCAGCGAGGAGTACATGCTGCCTGACTGCTTCGGATTTCCCGCATCGCTTCCGAGCATTCTCGCCCACGCAGGTATCAAAGGTTTCTCGACACAGAAACTGTCGTCGACGTGGCAGCCTGCGCCACACGTCGGCGGGCCTGACTCGCCGCAGAAAACGCCGGTCGGTATTCCCTTCAACGTCGGATTGTGGGAAGGACCAGACGGGCGCACCGTAATCGCCGCTTTGAATCCGCTCAGTTACGGCAGCCAGGTGACCTACGACATCAGCAAGTCGCCTGAACCACCACCGCCTCCCGATCCGAACCTGACAGCGCAACAGAACCAGGTTCGCACCAGGGGCCGCGAAGACTGGCCCAAACGAATCGACATCAACGGCAAACTGACCGGGATCTTTGCCGACTATCATTACGTCGGCACCGGAGACGTCGGCGGCTCGCCGAATGAGAGCTCGGTGCAGTTGATGCAGGCGATTACGTCCAAAGACAAACCGATGGGCGATGGCCCAATCAACGTTACCTGGTCCAAGGCCGATCAGCTTTTTCGCGACATCGTCGACTGCTGCGCGACGGATCGCTTGCCGCGATATAAAGGCGACCTCGAGCTGATTAATCACTCAGCGGGATCTTTAACTTCGCAGGCGTATCAGAAACGCTGGATGCGCCGGAACGAGTCACTCGCGGACGCCGCGGAAAAAGCGTCGATCGCGGCGGAATGGTTAGGCGGCCGTCCGTACCCACTCGAGCGGCTGAACAATGCTTGGACGCTGGTCATGGCAGGCCAGATGCACGATCTGTTGCCCGGTACCGCCACGCCGAGAGCTTTTGAATTTGCGTGGAACGATCAGGTCGTCGCGATGAACCAGTTTGCCGGTGTCGTTACCAGCGCCAGCAGCGTCGTGGCCTCGGCGTTGGACACACAAACAAAAGGGACCGCAATCGTTGTTTACAACTCGCTGAACGTTCAGCGCGAAGACGTCGTCGAAGCACATGTAACCTTCCCAGGCGGTACGCCAAAGGCAGTCAGGGTCTTTGGACCAAACGGCGCCGAAGTACCGGCGCAACTGAGCGGCGACAAAGTCAAGTTCGTGGCCCAGGCGCCGTCCGTTGGCTACGCTGTCTACGATGTGCAACCGGCCGGCGCGCCTGCGATCTCGAATCAACTCACGGTCACCGAGTCGTCGCTCGAAAATGCCCGCTATCGTGTTCGCTTGAATGCGGATGGCGACGTCTCCAGCATCCTTGACAAGAAGATCGATCGTGAATTGCTGTCAGCTCCGATTCGACTCGCTATCTCGACAGACAACCCGCGCCAGTGGCCGGCGTGGAATATGGACTTCGAAGACCAGCAACGGCCTCCGAGATCTTTCGTCACCGGGCCGGCAAAGGTACGAATCGTCGAGACCGGCCCGGTGCGCGTCGCTCTTTTGGTCGAGCGCGAAGCCGAAGGTTCGAGGTTTGTGCAGACGATCAGTCTTTCCGCCGGAGACGCCGGCAACCGCGTCGAGTTCGACAACGTAATCGACTGGAAAACGAAAAGCGCAAATCTGAAGGCAACGTTTCCTCTCGCAGTTGAGAACAAGCTCGCGACTTACAACTGGGACGTCGGCACCATCCAGCGACCCAACGCAGCGGAGCGTCAGTTCGAAGTCGCCTCGCATCAATGGATCGATCTCACGCACCAGAGTGGTTCGCACGGAGTGACGGTGCTAACAGACTGCAAGAACGGTTCCGACAAGCCTGACGACAAAACACTGCGGCTGACACTTTTGCGCACGCCGGGAACGCGTGGCGGCTACGCCGATCAGGGCACGCAGGATTGGGGACGCCACGAGATACGCTTCGGACTCGCAGGCCACGCCGGCGACTGGCGCGACGGACGAACTGACTGGCAAGCGTACCGGCTTAACCAGCCGTTGATGGCGTTCGTCAGTCCGAAACATCCGGGGTTTTTAGGGAAGAGTTTTTCGCTTCTGAAGTTGAACAACGATCGCGTTCGCGTGCTTGCCTTGAAGAAGGCGGAAGCGAGTGACGAAGTGATCGTCCGGCTCGTGGAGGTTGACGGGAAGGCTGCCGAGAACGTTCGCATAGCGATGGCCGCTCCGATCGTTTCCGCACGCGAAGTGAACGGGCAGGAGCAACCACTCGGTCCGGCGAAAGCAGCCGGCGGTGAACTGGTGACCTCGTTTGGTCCTTACCAGCCCAGAACGTTTGCCTTGAAGCTTGCGGCTGCGCCTCAACGAGTGCCCGCGGCGAAGTCGGTGCCCGTGCCGCTGGTCTATGATCTCTCGGTTGCGGCACGTGTAGGGCGTCCTGCGGATGGCAGCTTCGATGCGATGCCGAACAATCAAAACGCGTCACAAGGCAAGGCGCTTCCCGCCGAAATGTTTCCGCGCGAGGTCTGGTTTGGTGG
>DASRIM010000070.1:0-7616 GCA_035649995.1 Pyrinomonadaceae bacterium
TGGACCAAACGCGGATCCGGCCCAAACGACTCCTGAAACACCACGCCGCGCAAGCCAACGTCCTTCAAAGCCCACATACTCATCAGCGCCGAATCGCTCGCGTCGTAGACGCACGTAATACCTGCTCGCACCGCCTCGCACGCGCCCCACGTCGCGGAGACGCGAATGTCATCCGGCGTCATTCTTTCGAGACGCGCGAGCGTGAGCTTTCGCAACCACGCAAAGAAGTCGCTTTCTTCGTTTTCGAGATAACCGCGCAGGGCAGTCAGTTCGAGGTGAGTGTGTGTATTGACGAGCCCGGGAAGAATTACAGCTTCGCCAAACTGTTCGACGCGAGCATCAGGAAACCGCGCGCTGAGATCAGGTTGCGAACCGACGGCGGCGATTCGTGAACCTTCAACTGCCACGGCGCCGGATTCGATCGGCGCTGTAGACATGGGCAGTACCCAGTTTGCACAGTAAATAGAAACCACGGATTAAAGGATCATTCCTGACGAGGCGCCTTCGAGTTCTTCAGTTTTTTATAACGCCCCATTATCGACAACACATACGCCTTTGTTGACGGAATGTCGATTCGCGTGATGAACTCGTCGCCGCTCTGCACCTTTCCCTCCCCGACGCGGCTCCACTCAACGGCCCGACTCGGCCCGGCATTGTACGCCGCAATCATTCGCGTCTCAGCGTCCGGTTTGTCCTGAAACTGTTCGTAGATCTTTTCGAGATACCAGCAGCCGACCTGAATATTTCGTTCCGGATCGCGCAAGAGACTTTGCGGATCCGTCGCCATCTGCCGTTCGAGCTCGCGCATGCCCGTCTCCGTGGCCCACTCGCGTCCGACTGTAGGCGTCACCTGCATCAGTCCGATCTCGCCGTCTTTTCCCGTCTTCCACGGACTGAAGTACGTCTCCTCGTAGATGATGCTCCAAACGAGATCCGGATCGACGCGGTAGATCGCAGCCTGCCGCGCGATCAGCGCGTCGAAGCGATGGGTCCAATAACTATTGAGCAGGTAAGCAGAAACAACAAGGATGAGGATCAGGAGGATAACGACGAGCGGGCGTTTCATTAATCGGGGAATCAGTTCTTGCGGCGCAGGGCGGACCAGAAACTCGCGCGCGAACAAGCATAGTCAACGCCTTCGTAACGCGAACGCAGCGCATGTTCGTCAAGCACGTGGCCCTGTAACCAGACTTCGGCGTCGACCGTTGCGCCTACGGTTAAAGAGTCGCCGCGCAACGAGCGTTGATTGACGAGCACTTCGAGTTTGATGCGTTCGAGGTCGAGATGAATCCAAACGAGCTCTTCGCCGGACAGCGGGTTGCGCAAGGGTTTGAACGCAATGACGCGGCCGGATAAACTCCAGTCATTCTCATGCGCGGCGCGCGCCGGCGCTGCTTTCTCCAGCGGGAGCCAGCGCGTCTTCCCTTTGCCGCGAACCACGCGAGCGCGATATGCGAGACCGCACAGACCGATGTGCAACTCCTGAGCGCCGAATCCTGCTGGGCCAACTTCGGTGAGGTTTTGCAATTCGAATAAAACCTCGCAGTCGGTGCCTTCACGATACCCGTGAATCACCGCCTCGCCTTCTTCGTCGTATTCCGTGAGGGCCCACGGCGCGATGGTCTGAATGTAGCGAGCACGAAAACCGGGCCGGCAGTCGGCATAGAACATGTCGCCGCGGCCCGACTCATAAAGCACGGTCCAAACTTCGAGACCTTCTCCGAGTTTCCAACAGCGCCCGTGCAACACAGCGCCGCGACGACTCAGCCGCGTCGCTTCACCTTGATCGCCTGCACGCTCGGCCAAATAGTTAAACGCCTTCTCGCTCGAAACCTCTAAACCGATCGTCTCAAAAGTAGGGTTCATAATTCGCGAACGTTATCGAGTACTGCGATAGTAAGTTATTCGCAGACATTATTGCGCGCCGCGCTTGCGCTGTCTATGTTTCGTCGACTTCACCTTTCCGTTGCCGTTGCTTGCTTCGGCGCGTGGTGCTCGTGTTCTAAAGCCGCGAATCACTCGCTGCGGACCGTGCGCCGGCTGCACACCGGAGCGAACCATCTCCGCAAATAGATCGACATCATAGTCTGCTTCGCGCGACATGTCTTCTCTGATCGCGTGCAGGACTTCTAAAAATTTCGGACGTCGATACATAGATTCAACTAACTTTCTCGGTCGCTTCCGACACCAGAAACTCCGGCGTGACGATCATCGGCACGTAGAATCCCGCCGCCGTGTTGAAAAGCTTGATGCGCGCCTGGCGCCGCACGTTAGCAAGATGGCCGAAGTTCCACGTGACCAAATACTCAATCTTGTGAAAAGAGGCAATCGCGACGTGCAGCGCGTCGGCGATATACTTGCGATGAAAGATGCCGCGCGCGATGTAACCCTCGGCGAGTATTGCCGCCTCTTCCGTCAGGTCCACTTGTTCGAGGTCCTTGATCAGCTTCAGATACGACGTGCGATGCGGCTCCGCCAGCCGCTGCAACTCCGACGAAACCAGCGGCGAGATGACCGTGCGGTAGTCGGGCATCTCGTGCTCCCACCAACGGATCGTCAAGTCGCGCCTGAACGGCTCGCCGTTATCGAGATAGGCGCCGATTACGGACGTTTCCAAATATAGAGCTTGTTTCATGGAACAGATGATAACGCTTCCGGCTTGTTTTCAGTCGCACTCTTCGGTTTTTGATTCAACGCTTCCAAACGCATTGCGCCGCGCGCGAAATCGAAATAGACGCGGAAGTGACGAAGGAAGTTGCCGCCCAGGATGCCGCTCTGCGTGAATCCCGCTGTTTCGTTTACGGGTTCCATATCGAGCACCGCGGCGTTGATGCGTTCGAGTTTAGTCAAACCCAAACTCAGATGCGGCAGTTGCAACAGCTTCACGTCTTCAGTCACGCCGGCCGCGCCGAAGACGCGCATGCGAGACGGCTGAAGCAGATCGAGAAGCTGTTCCTCTTGCGAGAGTTTTTCTGAGACGACGGTGATACTCGCGGCAGTGTCGATGATGAAGTTGACTGTCTTGTCGAACCCTTCGAGACCGACTTCGCCGCTGAGGAACCCGCTCGACGTCGTACGCAGCGGGACTTCGACCATTCCCTCGCCGGGCAATGCAGGAGACAGTGATTGATAGCCTTCCGGCCGTCGCACCATGGTCCACGGCTCGACCGTGTCGGTCTGGTTTTGACGAACCAACGTCATGCGCCGCGTGCCGTAGTCGATCGAAGTCAGAAACTTCGCCACTACCGACAAACCAAGATATCCATCGACGGGAATGGCGTTGTCGAAAAACTTGCGGATGTAGACGGGAACGTTATCGATCCTGACGGCGCCGATCTCGAGTGAGTTGATGTAGCCGTACACGATCTCAAACTTACCGCCGCCGCCAACCGCGCGAGCGAGACCGCCTCTCGCCACGGGTTTCAGGCCGAGCTTCTTCGCCGTCTCGTCAGAAATGACGGACATTCCCGATCCGGTATCGAGTACAAAACGCAACGGCTGTTTCTGACCGTTGACGCGAACTTCCAGCACGGGACGATTGTCTGTCGCTTCGAATGGTACGGAAGTGCGGCTTTCACCTCCGGTGACGTAGAGCGAGCCCTGGCGGCCGAGATAACGGAGAAAATCGATCAGGCCGAGGATGCGCGAACGGCGATCGACGTCAGTCTTCGGCGCGACCATCAGAAACTTTTCGTACGCGTCGGCCGCTTCTTTGTATCGCTCGCTTCTCGCCGCAGCCTGGCCCAGGTTGAAAAGAAAGTCCGGCTCTTCCGGATCTAAACTGACCGCGCGTCGCAAACCCGGCACCGCGAGTGGGAGACGGTTCTCGTAAAAATCGACCATCGCGAGGCCCGCCACCGCTAACGCCTCATTTTCATTGAGCGCCAGCGCAGTGCGAAACTCTTCGACCGAAAGGCGAAACTCGCCCGCGGCGAGAATCGCCGCACCAAGCAGCGCATGTCCGCGCGCTGACAACGGATCGAGCATGATCACGCGCGCGGCATTGTCGTACGCGCCCTGCAAGCTGCGCTGTTTCAGCAATGTGAAACTCAAACCGAGCCGCGCGTCGATGTCGTGCGCGTCTTTGTTGAGCAGCTCGCGGAAAATCTTTTCAGCCTGCTCGTAGTCGCCCTTGCGCAGCGCTTTGTAGGCTTTGTTGTAAGTCTTCTTGTCGGCTGAGCCGTACACCTCATGCGTGGCGCCCACGAGTGCGAAACAAAAGACGAAGGCGGCCACACTGAGGGCCGCCATACGAAGAAAACGCGTCTTGCTGTTACACTGCATGATTTGTTCTCACTTCGGGCTGCGCCACAGGTTATTTCAGAATCTCACCAGTCTTCATCGACCACAGTACGAGATCGAGCTCATCGAAGTCGATCTTGATCTCTCGTGCAAAGCGAATCAACTCCTGTTCGACTGCCAGGTATTTCGCGCGCGTCGAAGGCGGTTTCGGCGCATCGACGACGCCAACGTCACACAAACAACGCATCACGTGCTTATCAAGGATCGCGTGGCCCTTGACGCCGACGTTGCGCAGGAAGTGGCTTGCTTCCTTGTAGCCCAGTCCTTTGACTTGTTTCTCCTGGGCCAGCCAATCGCGGCGCTCGAAAGGGTCTGAAAAACTTCGCAGCCGGTTTCGCAGCGCCATGCCGCAGTCGGCACGAAAGTAGTTGCGCGTGGCGACGATGTACTGTGGTCTGGCGACCGGGAAACGATGCGCGCCGGCTTTCTTCAAAGCCTTCGTCATCGCTTTCGCTTCACCGTCAAGTAGCAACGGTCTGACCGCGTCGACTGAATTGAGCCCCATTCGGGCCGATGCGCCGGCGGTGAAGATGCAGTAGGCAAGTTCTTCCCAAAGCCGCGCATCGGATCCTTTGTGCCATACTTCCTGAAACTCACCGAGCCTCTTTCGGATCTCTTTGCGCCGCCCCCGGTGAGTGGCAATCACTTTTTCGACTGTGACGGGTTCTTGATTGCGTTGCACTGTAGTTTGTCAATAGCGCGATTCTATGAGCGCGCCGGAAACATTGTCAACGAAATGCTTTCTAGAAAAGTCCCCCATGGATGGCATCAATTAGTGTTATGATGGCGACGCGCATCCCCGTTGAGAGCCGGCGCATCAAAGCTTGCTCTCCCTCACGCATCCCGTTAGATGAGTTGGAGATAACGTAGACGACTGATGACGAACGGACTGAAACGGCGGCTGACTTTTGGTGTGACTTGCGTGGCGATGATTGTCGCCGCGTGGACAGCGGCGTTCGGGCAGGAACCGCTGGCGCTGCCGTCTCCCTCGCCTTCGCCTTCGGCGTCTGTTGAAGGAACTGAAACCGCCAGACCGGTTTACGGTTATCAGGGGGTGCTGGTGGAGACCCTCGACGGCAAAGTCGTCTCCAATCAATCCGAAAATGAACAGTTTAATCCGGCGTCGACGTTGAAACTGGCGACTGCGCTGGTTGCTTTGCGAACGTTCGGCCCTGACCACCGGTTTGCCACCGGCGTCTGGACGGATGGCGTGGTCGACAAAACGACGGGCGTGCTGAGTGGAAATCTGTACGTCTCCGGCCGCGATCCATCGTTCCACTACGAACACGCGGTGCTGCTCGCGCGCGAACTGAACGAGCTGGGAATCAAACAGGTCACGGGCGACTTGATCGTCGCGCCGGGCTTCACCATGAACTTCAGCCCGTCGGCGACTCGCTCCGGAAACCAACTCTACGACACGCTCGATTCGACGCTGCGATATGCCGCGGCAGTGCGCGCGTGGAACTACGAGCGGACGCTGCTTAACGATAGGGCGAGTTTGCAGACCGTTCCGAGTGTTGCTGTGATGGGTGAAGTGAGCGTCGCTCCGGTCGTGCCGGCGGCGAAACTGTTGTTCACGCAGAAGTCGAGCAAGCTGGTCGACATACTCAAAGTGCTGCTCTGCTATTCGAACAACTTCATGGCGGATCGCATCGGTGAAGCATTGGGTGGACCGGAGTCAGTGCGGCAGCAGTTGATCACTGAGCTGCGGCTCGGGCCGGACGAGTTGAAGATCTCGCGGTTGAGTGGTCTAGGAGTAAATCGCGCGTCGCCGAAAGTGATGTTGAAGGTTTACCGGGCGCTGCGTAACGAGTTGAAAAAGTCGGGACTGACACCGGCGGCGATCATGCCGGTTGCCGGAATCGATCCCGGCACGTTGGAAGATCGTTTCACCGGCTTGCCGTGGCGCGGCAGTGTGATCGCGAAGACGGGAACGTTGTTGAGAACGGATGGCGGGGCCAGTTCGCTGGTCGGACAGATGCGCGCGGCGAATGGCGAGGTGCTGCTGTTTGCGATCATGAACCAGCGCGGCAGTGTGTCACGCTTCCGCGAAAACCAGGACTCGTTCGTGATGCTGGTCCAGAATACGCGCGGTGGTCCGAAGGCTTTCGAGTACAAGCCGCTGATGTTGACGATGAAGCTCTCGAACACCGAGACCATCGCCGGCGCTGAAGAATTCGAGCCGCCGTCGAAGTCTCAGCAACAGCAGTAATCACGGCTTGAACTAAGTAAAAACTACAGAGCGCCGAGTAAAAATTGCGCCCCGGGGATCCGAAGATCACCGGGGCGCTTTGTCGTCCAACCGCGTTGCGGCGTGCGGCACCGCAAACACAGCGGACGATTCTCTGTTTTCCGCACCAAACTCGTTTTCGGGTCGGAATAGGTGCCGCTTTCTAGTTAAAGGCGCAATCGCGGCGGATTCCGCAGAAATCATCCACCCGTCGTTTAGGTAACGGCCTTCCCACCGCCGTTACTTTCGGTAACAACCAGACCACTGCCACCGACGAACCCCTGCGAGAAACCGCGCGATTTGCGAGTGATCCGCCGCTGGCATGATCGTTGCACCATGGGCCTCGGGAAAGTTTTGCCGAAACCCCCTAGTTTCCCCTGCACGGGAGGAGTGATGACCGCCATTACCCGAACTGCCCGAAGAAAGAAACAGCCGGCACAGAGCGGCTTCTCGATGATGCAACTCATCGTCACGCTCGCCGTCGTCAGCGTCGTCTCCGGGCTCGCCGTCTTTGGCATTGCGTCCGCCAGACAACGCATCCGCTTGACGAACTCCGCCCGTATGATCGCCAGTTGGGCTGAAAAGGCCCGCGTCGATTCCGTGCGCCGTCACCCAATTGATGACGAACAGATGGCCGGCATCGAGGTGCTGGACAAAACCAACTACCGCGTGAAGATGGATTTCGACGGCGACGGAGTGATGGAAGTGAAAGACTTCACGCTCGACGATGGCGTCGAGTTCGCCACCGACCCGATCGCGCTCGTTTTCGATTGGCGCGGCCGGCTGGTGGACCTTCCCGATACGGACATCAAAGTCAGTATCGTCATACAGTGGGGCGATGATGAAGATGATCAACGCTACATCGACATAACCCGCTCGGGCGACGTCACGATCGATAGCGACGTCTATCTCGACGACGTTCCGAATGTCAACGTAAACGGGAACCTGAGCCCTGTTGATGGTGGCTCAACTACCAACGGCAACAACAACCCAAACCCAACACCGAGTCCGACGCCATCACCAACGGCGTCACCAACAGCGAGCCCGTCGCCGGAAGAGACAGCCTCTCCGACACCGACGCCGT
>DASRIM010000071.1:0-8153 GCA_035649995.1 Pyrinomonadaceae bacterium
GCCGGACGGCACTCCGATGAATCCGGCCAAGCTCGCATGGTTCTCGGATGCTAGATTTAGAAAGGCGATTTCAATGGCCGTTGACCGCGACTCGATGGCCAAGTCGACACTTCAGGGTTTAGCAACGCCTCTCTACGGCGTTGTGTCACCGGCGAACCGAATCTGGTCCAACTCAAATCTACCGAAGATTGCGTACGACCTTGTTCAAGCAGCTTCGTTGCTGAAAGAAGCTGGTTTCACTCAGCGCGGAGCCGCCGATGCCCCGGAGCTGGTTGACGCGCAAGGCAATCGTGTCGAGTTCACGCTGCTGGTCCCGGCTGAGAATGAACCCCGCAAGCTGATGGCCGCAGTGATCCAGGAAGATCTGGCGAAGCTCGGCATAAGAATGCGGGTCGTACCGGTCGAGTTCGCCGCCGTCACAAACGCGTGGGCCAGGTCCTATGATTACGAGGCGATACTGCTAGGTCTGTCGGTCACCGACCTCGAGCCATCGACCTACGCCAACCTGCTGCTGAGCAACGGCGATGCGCATCAATGGAGGCCGAATCAAACGTCGCCTTCGACCGAATGGGAAGCGAAAGTCGATCAGCTTTTCGCCGAGCAGGCCCGCGAGCCGGATCCCGGAAAGCGGAAGTCGATATTTCACGAGATCCAGCGAATCGTGGCAGACGCGTCGCCAGTCATACCGATCGTCACGCGCCACGTTGTTTCGGCCGCGAACGCCAGAGTCGGAAACTTTTCGCCGAGCCCGATGTTCCCTTACTCGATGTGGAACGCGGAGGAACTTTTCATCAAACCATAAAGACGCGATCCAGGCGTCGCATTACTTATTCACCCTGTTCAGATTTGACGGTGAAATCGACTGCCTTCGTGACGCTGCCGCGAATACGGAAGACATAGTTTCCCGTGGCAAGGGTACGCAGTTCGATCTTATCGTTCTCGGCGATTACGATAACGTTCCCATTCGCATCCAGCAGCTCGAAAGAGATCTTCTGGTTTCCGTGGTTCTGATTGATCTGCGCATCGAGCCCGCTACGTCGAAGCGAAAAAGGGATCTCAACCGAGGACTGCCCTGGCTGGATCGTACCCGAGTAGCGCTCCTTAAAGTCGTCATCGTTGCCCTTTCCATCGTTGCCACCACCGGGCGTTGGAGCCGGTGACGGTGTCGGCGTCGCGGTTGGTGTGGGACTAGGTGTTGGAGTTGGTGTTGGATCGGGATCGTTGGGAGCGACGTCAAAGCTCGACCCTGTTCCCGAATCGGCGTTCAGTAGAAGGCCGCCGGAAAGTGATGAACCGATAAGTATTTGAGCCTCGGCCTGCGTGTTCGTCGAGGTTGTTCCAAGGACATCGCTGCCGACCGCGGCGTTCACCTTTGCGAGTCCGAGCTTGATCGTGATCTCATTGCCGTCGATTGAGCCGAAGTCCGCCGCGCCGATCGTCTCCTGATTTTGCGTACCGGTCGCGAGGGTGGTGATCTTTCCGTACTCGTAAGTGACAGCCGTCTCGTCAACTGATGCCGTGACGAAGACCTCGACCGCGCCAAAGGCTGACGTCAGTGTCCACCGCATGTTCGGCGTGCGGACGGATGCGTCAGTGACTCTCAGCCGGTAGACGATTTGGTTAGCGACCGGGTCGTATCTGAAAAAGGCAGCACGAATATCCTGTGCGGTGGTGCCGAGCTGGTCATCCTGAGGGTCCACGATCTGCGGCGCGTTCGGATCGTCGGACGGAAACAGGTTCGCCGGATGCGGCACCGCCGCTAGCGACATCGCGGCACGCACGGCATTGTGCGCATCGACGTAGCCGGCGCCGACCACGCGTTCCTCGTAGGGCATCGGCGTTGCGGTTTGCCGAAGCAACGTTACGACCTGATCGGGTGTCAAAAGCGGATTTGCCTCGAGCATCAGCGCGACGATCCCGGAGACCTGCGGCGTCGAGAAACTGGTTCCCTGAGACGTCGTGTAGTATGGCAGGTACGCAGGCGGGATCGTCGAGAGGTCGTTCGCACCGACAAAGATCGGGATGGTGCCCGCGAGATTCGTCACGCCCGGAGCTTTCGAGCGTGTGCTCTTGATATCAACTCCGGAGCCTGTGATGTCCGGCCTCAAATTCGGAGCAACTTCAGAATCAGCAGGCTGGCCCGCGGTATCGCTGCCTGTGCCGTTGTCATTGCCGCGTGATGAAAACCCTGCCGGCGTACCCAGGCCCTGCTTCTCGGCGGCTGCGACCGAGATCACCCATGGAGCGACCGAGAACGGGTTGATCATGTCCGGAGCGTCGCCGTCGTTGCCGGCGGCGAAAACGACCGTGATATTTCGGTCGTGCATCATTCGCGTGGCGGTATTGATTGGGTCATTTGGATCGTAAGGATTGTCCGCAAGTGTGGTCCCCCAGGAGTTATTGCAGACGCGGATGTTGTATCTAAATTGATTCACAAGCGTGTAATCCATGGCTTGAACGATCGCGTAGGTCGTGAGTCCGACGTCATTACCTGCACGTATACCGATCAATTTCGCACCCGGCGCCATTCCCGTGTAGAGACCTGCCGATGCCGCGCCAGTTCCAGCCGTGACGCCTGCTCCGAAAGTTCCGTGACCTCCCTCGATGTCTGTTATCGGCACGTTCTCGACGGGTACGACGGGAAGAAATCCGGCAGGTGGCTCGACCGGCAGATCAGCGGTCGCGTAATACACATTCTGGGCGACGTTGTCCTTCAAATCGGGATGGGTCGCATCGATGCCCGTATCGATGTACGAAACGCCGATGTTCTTGCCTGTCACCGGCAGCCCGTTATTGAGCGCTGTCACCTGAGTATCGCGGATGAGATTCTCGACACCGGTTATTGTGCGGCCTTCGAGGTCCAGTAGGCGAAACGTGCGATTGGCATAAAGCGATCGAACGCCCGGCTTTGTCTTCAACGCATTGAACTGTGTTCGATTGATCGACGTCAGGACGATGGGCAAAGCCTTTGTGTAGTACCCGCCGCGAATGCCAAGCGACTGGAGCATCAGAAAGTCGTTACTCGTCACGCTCTGATTGAAGGTGATCACAACCGGTGTTAATGCCAAAGGCGATGCATTGATCCTGGCTGCCAAAAGGCGATCCACCGACGGCGCCGTAAGGGCCGAAACGGATGCCGCAATCGTTACGATCACTACGGCAAGGGTTTTCACGAGCATTCTCATCACGGTTCCTCCTGCTTCATCTGGCCGGAGCTTACGCAAGGCGGCTTGAGTTAATCTTGAGTTCCGCTTGAGCCGGTCCTGCAGCCAAAAAAGGCTGCCCGGGCGACCGGACAGCCTTTCTGGCAGGACTCGAGTGCGCTAACGGAAATTTAGAGTATTCGGATCGACACCGTTCTGGTCAGCGGATTCACTGTGAATCGGACCAGACGGGTGAGAACACTCGTCGTCGCTGAAACAGTCGAGCTTCCCCCGACCGTTCGCGTACCTCCGTTCTCGTTAGGCGAGCCCTGCGGCAGCAGTTGATTCGAGACAATCTGAAATGTGCTCGGGCCGTTCGCATACCCGAGTACTCGGAAGACGTACGTTGTGTTCGGCTGCACAGCCGACGATACGAACTCGGTCGCCGTTGCTCCGGCCGAGCGCATCAGGACCTTCCCATCCGTAGTTCGCAGCTCAAAGTCCAGATCGACTGCCGTAGCCGAGGTGAGTTGCCCCTCGAGAGCCAGGGCATCGGACTTGGTGGTGACGAGGACGTCATCCCACGTGATGCCTTTGAACTCAGGCTTACCCCAGGTGGCGCTTGTGCCGCCCGTGGCCGTCGGCTCGCCGGCGAGCAACGTTCCTGTCTTCGTTTCCGTAAAGACAGAATACGTGACCGCTGCCGGCGAGCTCGACGAACCGTCTGAATTCTGCGAACCCGTGCCGATGGTCGATCCTGCAAATGCGTTTGCATGGATCTTCGCGTCGAAGCTGAACATCTGCGCTGCCGGGTCGTTGAATTCAATGCGTTTCGGGGAGGATGTTTGCCCGAGCGTCAGTGTCTCGTTGTAGATGAACGTGTTGCCGTTCGCGTCCGCGTTGCGAACTGTTACGGACGGATTCGAGATGCTCACGATCTGGAATTCGAGCGGTTTGTAGAGAGTCTTGTCTGTGGAGAATGCACCGCGTGCGTTTGTCAGACGATTGTCAAAAGCCATCACGCCATTCGCGAACGAGACGTTGGAAATGGCTGAATCGACTTGGGCCGTAACGTCCTGCCGTGACTGTACAGCGTGAGACGAACCCGACAGGTTGGACCATCCGAGCTGGCCCGTCGAGTTCACGCCTATCGCTCGAACAACGTATTCGCTGTCGAACAGGTCTTTCACGCCGGTGGGCGCAAAGACCTCAAACACTGGCCCATTGTCCTCCCACGAGGTTTTGTTTCCTGACGTAAAGAATGCGTGGCGGTAGCCTGTCGTCGAGGCATCACCGTCGGCAAACACGCGCTTGCCGTTCGGTTCGCGCCGGCCGGCAAATGCGATCTTTCGCTTCAACACTTCGTATGAAACCGCGCCCGGAACCGGATCCCAGGTAACGGTTACGCTTTTTGTCGAAGCGGGTGTGACTTTCACGTTTTGCGGAACTGCCGGAGCCGCCTGACCACCCGCGAAGTGCGAAACCTGCGTCGAGATGGTCGCCTGTCCGCCGGAAACCTCGCGGGCATTGATGCCCAGCTCTTTCGCGGCGAAGATCTGCTCGATCATCGCACGATGCTTTCCAGGCGCGTCCGGATCGGTCGAATCCGACGGATAAAGCATCTGGTCCGCCACGATGAAAGCATCGCGAGCCTTGACCATCGTATCCGGCGAAGTAGTGCCGAGAATGTACATCGAGCCGAGGAAATCACGTTCGAAGATGTTGGTGCCGCGGGTGATGGACTTCTGCGGCAAACCGTCCACGGTTTGCGGACGCTTAAAGGTCGCGGCGTCCGGATAAACACGATTCATCATCTCGCGAATGTCCCACAGCGTAGACATATAGATCTCACCATCGCGATGCTCTTCAACCTGGCCGCTCGCACCGAAAGTTCCGTAGTCGGAATATTTCAGGGTCGAACGTGCGCTGCGGATGTAGGCGATCGAATCGGGATCGCGTCCGTTGTCGCGGAAGTACTGGCGGAAGCCTTTTGCGTTGACGACATAGTCGCCCAGGCTGGCGTTGTCCGTGATGGTGAAGGCCCACATGTCTGCCTGGCCTTCGTTCATGGCGCTTCCTTCCTCGCCTTCGAGGCCGGCAATGGGTGACGTGATCGCGTGCATCCCTTCGTGATACGGAACTGTTCCCTCGAGAGCGAGGTCGTTAAATAAGTAGCCGTGCCCGTAAACCGTCGGGTTCACGACGACGGGCGATTTGGTGGCTGTCACAGCTTCGATCAGCGACGTCAAATTAAATGCAAGAGCATTGTCCATTCCCAACACGATCTTGACGAAGTCAGGATGCGTCGGATCGGGCAATTCACCGTTGGCAGCATCTATCGCTACAAAGATATTCGGAATGTGGACCGTCGCCGGAAGCGGGGTCGTCTTGTTTGGATAATCGTCCGGGAAAGCGCCGCCGCCGATGATCGTGTTATCGCCGCCGATGTGTAGGTAGTCGACATACTCGACGAGATAAGTTACGAAGAAGAACGCATTGATCTCGTCCTGATGTTCGGCGGGTTCAGCGAGTTGATCTTGTTCGTTAGTGCGAGCTTCCAGTGCTGCCGGATCGTCCTTGCGGAAGTGCCAGGTGCCGAGGGCAGCCTGTCCGAACGGCTGCTTTGTCGCGAGCGCATTGTTGACGATCGTGTGCGCTCCGGTCAGAGTCCCATTCACGCCCGTCACTCGGTTGGATGGATCGAAAGAGCGTAAGTTCACACGTTCCTGTCCGCACGGCGCCACAATTCCGTCTTTCGTGCACGAGCTGATGATGCTGTGGTCCTTCAGGTTTGCATCGATCTGCGGGTACTTCGGATAGATGTCCGCGGTTTCCGATCCAGGCGTAGTTTGAAAAGCTAAAAAGTCTTTGCGCCCAAGGATGTCGCCGGTGTTTGCATCGACCGTGATCATGTACAAACCGAATGGATTCGTCGAAAACCTGGCGACCTTCCAGGCGAGACGATAGCCATCCGCAGTCGGGTAAATCGATAGAGTAGGTGGAATATTCGAAACAGCCGCGAGCTGCTGCGAGATGATCGATAAACCGTTCTGGAGAAGGTTCGTTGCCGCGGCAGGCAGTTCAACGTGGAACTGGTTCAGGTCCGCGTCAGCCAGGGTTCTTGCCTGTTCGGCCGTCAGTGAAGGCTGAGTGTTGACGGCAACATCGCGAAAGAATGGCCCTGACGCCATGATGACCTGCTTGTTCGCGTTCATCACAATGCCGATGCCGCCATTTTCAACCGCGACCCCGTTGAACGTCTGCTGAAACCTCACAAGATGTCCACCGAGCGCATTCCGGGAGCTGAAGACGCGAAAGTTATTCAACTCCGTTACGCCGAAGATGCCCGCGTTCTGCATGACGAACGCGCGTGCCGCTTCTTCCGGCGTGCCCGAATACGGCGGCGACGCGAAGTCGTACATCACGTCGGGCGATCCGCCAAAATCGTTCCAGCGAGTCGTCATATTTGACGCGTTTACAGATGTCTTCAGGTTGTTGAGAGCAGCGAGCTGCGCGGACGTCGCCTGACGGACGTTAGGCAGTTGCCGCGAGGCATTCAGATCGAAGTTTGGAGCCGGACGCTTGTACAGCTCCTTCATGCTTTCTGATGCTCCGGGCGCCGCCTTGCCTGAGTCGAACGGCAGCGCAACCAGCGCTCCGAGGATCGCGATAGCGGCAGTAAGCGAGATCGTTAACCGAGCAATGCGCTTTCTAGTAAATGTTTTGCTGATGTCTGTCATTTTTCTCCACCCTTCTTCCACAGCCTTTGAAATCGCTGTAAATAACTCTTAGCGCCAAGATGACAACCATTGAGCCGCACCTGTAAAAAGAAAGCGGCCCAAACCGTCGGGGGGCCGCTTTTAAAAACTCGTTCCAGTCACGGGCAGGAACGAGAAAGCCGTCGGGGTGAAATCGCCGAGCAGCGAGTTTGGCGCGGGGTGAAAACAATTAGCCGCCGGTTGTAAACAACGTGCGATAGGCGTTGAGTTTCGCTGCTAGCACCGCTCGCGAGACCGTTGTCGCCGGCTCGAATCGCGGTCCCGGGATCACAACGAACTGTCCCGGAGCTATCTCACGAACTTCCGCTGGAAAGACTTCGAACAAACCTTTATTGATTGCGAGCTGAACGTAGCCGCGGAGGGAACCCGGTATTTGAGCGTTGTCGCTCAGTGCCGTACCGTTTGACATGACGGTCGTGTTTGCAAGAGCGCGTGCGTCAGCGTCGTGGCCGAGTGCTTTCAGCAACGCAACGGCAAGGTCCAGCCGGTTCACGAAACCTCCGGGATTGAACAACGTGCCTGAAGCGGCGATCATTCCCGTCGGAGTGAAATTGAAGTCGCGGTTCGTTGAGCCGCGGGCAGTCGCGTATTCCGCGAACAACCGGAGGTCGCCGCTTACATCGGTGAACTTCGGCGTCGAGCCAAGCGTCTGACGAAGGCTTGTGTTCAAGGCGAGTGAACGCGCCAGGTCCTCGCGAGTGACCGTCGAGTTCGGACGGAAAGTTCCGTCCGCGAAGGTGTCGATCAGCCGGCTCTTTAACGCGGCTTCGATCGCTGCCTGCTCCCCATGTCCCTGGATGTCCGCGATCAGCGGGAGAATGAATCGCGTTTGCGTAATGTTGCCGTCAACCGGCCCCGGAACTGCGATCTGTGTCGGCGACGATACCTGCGGCGCCGCAGTCAAACCACGAGCTCCGCGTATCTCGAGTGTCCATGTTCCCGGTTCGGGATTCTGGACGACGATCTGTCGCTTATCTGTACCAATTACCGGAAATTCGATTGCGGTCGAATAGTTCACGCCACTTGGGCTGGTGAGGCGCATCCCGACCAGGTTTCCGGTTCCTTCTTCGGCAATCGTGTCGACAGTTGCAAAGACGTCGAGGACGTTGATATTAGGCTCGACGGTGAACGTTCTCGCGTTCGCAGACGCCGGTCCGGAGACCTCAGGACTGAAATCGATGTGGAAGTTCTGCACGGGCGGACGTTCTTCACCGAACACCGCGTTATACAT
>DASRIM010000072.1:0-3207 GCA_035649995.1 Pyrinomonadaceae bacterium
GAAATATTTCGGCGCCCTGCCGCAAGGCAAACCGGTGCAACGCCCGTCAGTTCCGCTCGGCAAGCTCGAAGCCGGCAAGCGCCTGGTCTATGAAGACCGCGTGCAGGTGCCGCGTCTCTACATTCAATGGCCCACGGTCGGATTCAAGCGCGACGACGACTACCCGCTTTCAGTAATGAGCTCGATCCTTTCCGGCTCGCGCACCGCGCGTCTGACGAAGGCGCTGGTCTACGACTCGCAGATCGCTTCGCAGGTGTTCGCGTTTCAGAACCCATCAGAGGACGTCGGCGTGTTTCAGGTGACCGTCGTGCCGCGTCCGGAGCATTCGCTGACGGAATTGGAGGCTGCCGTCGATCAGGTGATTCAGAAGTTCATCGCGGAAGGGCCGACCGCCGAGGAGTTGCAGAAAGCAAAGAATGGTTTGGAATTGTCGTTCCTAAGAGGACTCGAGTCGAACCTCGGCAAGGCGAACCAGTTGATCAGCGGATCGGTGTTCCACGGCAACGCCGCGCAGTTCCGCACTGATTATCAAAAGACGCTCGCCGTCACGGCTGCCGACGTAAAACGCGTAGCTGCTGCATATCTCGGACGCCCGCGCATCGTGCTGAGCGTCGTTCCGAAAGGCAAGAAGGACCAGGCTTCGAAGGCGGCCGAAAGCGAAGCCATCAGTATGCTGCACGAGAACCGCCGAGGAGGTAGATCATGAAAAAACAGAATCGACATCTTGCCCTCGCGACGGCATTGACGATCGCGCTCGCGAGCGTCGCCTCCGTAGCGCAACAGCCACTCGATCGCACGAAGATTCCAACGCCCGGTCCGAATCCGGTGTTGCGTGTGCCAACGTGGACCAAGACGCAGTTGCCGAACGGCGCGTTGCTGATCGTCTCTGAAAAACACAACCTGCCGCTCGTGTCGTTCAACATCACTTTCGTCGGCGGTTCTAATCAGTTCGAAGCGGCAGGCAAGCGCGGCGTCGCCGCCATGACTGCCTCTATGCTCACCGAAGGCACGACGACCAGGACCGGCGATCAGCTCTCGGACGCACTGCAACTGCTCGGCACCAATGTCCTCGCCGGCATCGGCGGCGAAGAAGGATCGGTCGGCTTCGTTTCGACCACGAAGAACTTCGACGCAACCCTCGCCATCCTCGCCGACATGATGCTGAACTCGACGTTTCCTGCTGAGGCACTCGAACGTCTGCGTGCTCGCACGCTCGTGAACCTCACGCAGGCGAAGGATCAACCGGCGGTCGTGGGCGGACAGGTGTTTTCGAAAGTGCTCTACGGCGACGCGCATCCGTACGGCCAGCGCACTACTGAAGCATCCGTTAAAGCGATCACGCGCGACGACGTCGTCGCTTTTCAAAAGGCGTACTTCCAACCCGGCCGCGCGATCATCACCGTCGTCGGCGATGTCACGACACTGAAGGCGAAGGCTTCCGTGCAAAAGGGGCTCGCCGCCTGGACCAAAGCAGGCGACAAACCGGCGTTCAATTATCCGAAACTGCCGGAGCTCCAGCGGGCCAGGATCTATCTCGTCGACAAACCCGGCGCCGCGCAGTCGATCGTCAACATCGGCTTGCCCGGACCGCCGCGGAACACGCCCGACTACTTCGCGCTCCAGGTGCTGAACACGATTCTCGGCGGACAGTTTCAGTCGCGGCTCAACGCGAACATTCGCGAGCAGAAAGGCTACAGCTACGGCGTCAGTTCGAATTTCGGTTACGGAAAAGGACCGGGCGCGTTTCGCGCGGGCGGCGCGATCGTTTCGGCGAAGACAGATGCGGCGCTGATCGAGTTCATGAAAGAGCTGAAGGGCATCGTCGGCGAGAAGCCGGTCACGGATGAAGAGTTGAAGACGGCGAAAGACTCGTTGATTCAAGGACTGCCGCAGCGCTTCGGTTCGGTCGCCGGGATCAGCAGCGCTATCACGTCGCTCGTCGTGCAGGGTCTGCCTGACGATTACTACCAAACGTACGCGCGGAACGTTTCAGCCGTCACGAAGGAAGACCTGGCGAGGGTGGCGAAGCGTTACATCGATCTCGATCACCTGGCGATCGTAATCGTCGGCAATCGTGCGGAGATCGAAGCTGGGCTGAAGGCGACCGGGATCGCGCCGATCACGCTGCTGGATATCGAAGGCAATGCAGCAGGAGGCGCGTCGCCGACTTCGAGTAATCGAGTGGGGAACTAGCGTGACTCGTCGTCGCCGTCGAGCACGTCCTCGGCGGCGTCGCGCAGTTCGTCGACGAGGCGGAGCGCCTGTTTTCGCAACGGGCGCATAAAGGGATTACTCGCGAGATAGATCAACTTGTCGACGAGTTCGACGGTGTGATCGATCAAGCGATACGTGCGCCGGTGTTTCGGTGAACGGTCGTGGATCCAGAAGAGAATGATCCCCATGTGGAAGACCCAGAGCAGGTAAGGCAATTCGGCTTTCAAGTCTTTCGGGACTCGTGCTGTCGAACCTTCCACGACCTTCTCGAACAGTTTAATGCTCGCGACGCGGACCGGGTTCGCCTCCTCGGCGAACGGGTTCAAGGGACTCTGCGGATCGGCGGCGGTTTTAAAAAGCACGCCCGCAAACTGATGGTACGGCTTCATCGTTTCGATCTTGAGCCGCACTACAGCCAGCAGGCGTGCTTTCAACGTTTCGGCTTTTTCCAGGGCGGGAAGCGCGACGGCGACGTGATCGTCGTGCATGCTCTGGTAAAACGCCTGAATCAGATGTTCCTTCGAACGGAAGTAGTAATAGGCGTTGCCGAGCGACACGCCCGCCTTTTCGGCGATCGCGCGCATGGTCGTCTGCTCGTATCCGCGTTCGCGAAACATCGTCAGCGCAGTGTCGAGGATCAGCGCGCGCGTCTGATCGCTCTTCAGTCTCTTCGCCGTCGACTTTTTGCGCATCGCCGCCATGTCGTCACCTGTTGACGCCCGCAACTCGTCCGATCTGGTATCGATGTTGAGAGATCATCGACACAACTCGCTTCGTAGTCGGCAGCAACTCCGGCCGCGCTAATCGGTACGACCAGTCGCGATAGCGGGTCAGCGCCCACAGCACCATCAACCAGGCCTTCGGACCGAAATAGACGGCGCCGTCGTTCGCGACGACGGTCAGGTCCTTCGTCGTCAGGTCGTGATTGAGCTGCGGGAACCGCCTGTGCGCTTCCTCCGACGCGCAAGGGACGAAAATGAGCTCTACGAGCTT
>DASRIM010000073.1:0-3492 GCA_035649995.1 Pyrinomonadaceae bacterium
TTCGTAACTGCTCTTTCAAGTGCTCGAGCATCTCCGAACCGACGCCGTGCCCGCGACGATCCGTCTTCACTGAAACGTCGTCGAGCTTCGCGACGATCGCTCCCATCGACGTCGAAATCGCGTAACACACGACGCAGATCCCGGCGGCGCCCTGCTCGTCGTAAGCCATCCAGACGAAACCCAACTCGGGGCGCTCGAGGAAGAGGTCGAGCGCGTCGTTCAGGCCTTTCATTCCGAGGTCGCCGTAAGCCTGACTGCTCGCAAGATAGTGCTCGTCCGCACTGAGAAAATCACTCAGCATATGAAACGCGTCCGGCACGTCCGCCGCGTGCATCTTCCGGCATGTGATCGTCACGGCCCAATGATATATAATCCACCCTCCGCAAGCCACAGTAATTCCAACCCTTTTCGCGCAGGTCAGGAGCCATGAAAAAGACAACAACTCTACTCGCAGCAGCGACGCTTCTGTTCGCAGCAATCTCAGCGTTTGGCCGCGAAGCGCGGCTCGTTCGCTATCCGCATTACCACAACGGCCGCATCGTCTTCAGCTATCTCGGCGACATTTGGACCGCCGACGAAAACGGCCAAAATATCCAACGTCTGACGGTCAATCGCGCACGCGACGTTTATGGACGCTTCTCGCCGGACGGAAAATGGATCGCGTTCTCGAGCGACCGCGCCGGAAACCTCGACGTATTTCTGATCCCCGCGAACGGCGGCGCCGCCAAACAGCTCACCAACCATTCCGCCGACGACACCGTCCTCGGCTGGTCCGCCGATTCGCGCTCGATCATCTTCAGCAGCAATCGCGGTGAAGACTTTATGGCGCAGCTCTATCTCGTCGGCCTCGAAGGCGGCATGCCCACGAAAGCCGGCACCGACATGGGCATCCAGGCCTCGTACTCGCCCGATGGAAAACGACTCGCTTACACCCAGAAGGGACAGGTCTACTGGCGCAAGTACTATCGCGGCTCTTATCAAACCGACGTCATGATCATGGACGTCGCCGCGAAGAAGTTCACGCAGGTCACGGATTTCGACGGCCTCGATTCATGGCCCATGTGGGGACGCGACGGTTTCATCTACTTCGTCAGCGACCGCGACGGAAACGGGCTGACGAACATCTGGCGCGTTTCTGAAAACGGCGGCAAAGCGGATCGCGTCACGTCGTTCAAAGCCGGCGACGTGCGCTGGCCCGCGATCAGCTCAGACGGCCGCGTGATCGTTTTCGAGCACGACTTCGGCATCTGGAAACTCGACGTCAACTCCAAACGCGCCACGCCGATAACCTTGAACATCGACGCCGAAACGCAGGAGAACTTGACCGAGACATTGACCTTCAACTCGCAAGCGGACGATTACGATCTCGCACCGTCGTCGCGCCGCATAGCCGTCTCGATGCACGGCGAGATCTTCACCGCGCCCGTCGACGAAGGCGATCTGAAACAGATCACCGAGGGCGCCGCTCGCGATCGTGCGATGCAATACTCGCCCGACGGCAAGTGGCTCGCTTACGTCTCGGACCAGAGCGGTCGCGAGGAACTCTGGGTCGTGCCCATCGACGGTTCCACACCGGCACAACAACTCACCAACATCGACGCCTTGAAGGCAGGCTACAACTGGTCACCGGATTCGAAAGAGATCGCTTTCGCGTCGTCAGACGACAAACTGCGCAAGCTCACCGTCGCAACCAAACAGATCGTCGAGCTCGACACGTCGCGTTACGGCGGTTTCGGTCTGCCGGTCTGGTCACCTGACGGAAAGTGGATCGCTTATTCGAAGTCTGACGCAGCGCGCACGTCGGACGTCTACCTGATCGCCGCATCCGGCGACGACAAACAGCCGCACAAGATAACGTTCGATTCAAATAACGACGCGAACCCGCGCTTCGCGCCTGATGGCCGCAAGCTCTACTTCCAGCGCGTCGAACCAGGCGGTGGACAGAACTCCGTACAGATCTATTCCGTCTGGCTCGAACGGCAGGAACGCGATCCTGACGACGCCGAAGAACGTGAAACCGCCGGCGAGCGGCCGCAACGTGAACCGGCTGCGGAAGGAGCTGAAGGCGCTGCGCCGCCGGTGCGACGGGAAGTTACGAATCGTCCGCCGCGCGAGATCAAAGTCGATTGGACCGGCATGAAACGACGCACGCGCCAGGTCACGCGCATGCCGTTCCCCGTGCTCAACTACGTCATCACTCCCGACAGCCGCACGATCGTCTTCGTCACCACCGAACCAGCCGCGACGGCAAGCGTTCCCGTGATCTACTCGATTCAGGAAGACGGCCGCCGTCTAACGCGAATCACGTCGGGCCAGGGCGCAGAAGCCGGCGAAGGTGGCCCAGGCGGCGGCGGTTTCGGCGGCGGGCTCACCGACCTGCACATTTCACGCGATGGACGAACACTGTTCTTCCGTGAACGTGACGGCGTCTACTCCGTGGCGATCGGAGGCGGAGCAGCAGCAGCGGGCGCGGGCGCAGCGGCAGCGGCAGCGACAGCGACAGCGACAGCAACCACGGCCGCAGGCGCAGGGCGTGACGCGGGACGGCGTCGAATCAATTTCACTCTTCGCGTGACCGTCGATCGTCCCGCGGAGTGGGCCGAGATGTTCGACGACGGATGGCGCACGATGAAGTACCGCTTCTACGATCCGAAGATGCACGGCATCGATTGGGACGCCGCGCGCGCGAAGTATCGCCCGCTCGTCGAGTTCGTCGGCGACCGTCAGGAGTTGCTGAACATCCTCAACGAGATGATCGGCGAGTTGAATGCTTCACACACGGGCGCCGCGCCGCCGCCACGCGGACAGGGCGGCGGTGGAGTCACCACTTCCCATCTCGGCGTCGAGCTCGAAGCTGACAACACAGCCGGACGCTACCGCGTGACGCACGTCTATGAAGATGGACCAGCCGACAAAGACTGGGTGCGCGTGAAAGTTGGCAACTACCTGCTCGCCATCAACGGCAAGCAAGTCAAAGCCGGCGACGAGTACTGGGACATACTCAACTCTCGTTTGAACCGCAAAGTCGTCGTAACCTTCAACGACAAACCCACCGCGGAAGGCGCCTGGAACACGCGCATCGAGGCAATCACGCCGAATGCGTACAGCCAGTTGCGATACGAGCGTTGGGTGAAGGAGCGCCGTCAGAAAGTCGACGAGCTTTCCGGCGGACGCATCGGCTACCTCCACATTCAGGCGATGAACCCACCATCTCTCCGCAAGTTTGAAAAGGAGATTCGCGAGTTTCGCAACAAGGAAGCGCTGGTTATCGATCAGCGTTGGAACGGCGGCGGCAACATCGAACAGGAGTTGCTCGCCATCCTGGTCCAACGCCAGTATCAGGTTTGGCAGCCGCGCGGAACGGAACCTGCGGGCCGTCCGTTCGCGGGCTTCTTCGGACCGAAGATCGTGTTGCAGAACTGGCGTTCAGCTTCGAATGCCGAGATGTTCCCGGCGGGCTTCCGCGCGTTGGGGCTCGGAAAAGTGGTTGGC
>DASRIM010000074.1:0-6407 GCA_035649995.1 Pyrinomonadaceae bacterium
CTGCGACTGGCGATTAGAACCCTGAACGCCGGCTGGGATGGAACGGATTACGAACAAGCGCTGCGTGGCGCGGAGTCGTTACTCGGCGAGATCGAGACGAGCGGTTCGAAAAGGATCGTGCTGATCTCCGATTTCCAGCAACCGGGCTGGTCCCAGAACACTGCCACCTTCAAACTCGCGAACAGCACCGAGCTCATACCGATGGACGTTGCCGGAAACGCTCCGGCGCCGAACATCGCGATCACCAACGTCGAGGCTCGCGGCGTCGTTTTCGGTCAGAAGTATCTCGACAACCTCGCCGTCCACGTCAGCAACTTCAGCGACACTCCGCGCGATCACATTCAGGTCGACTTCCAGATCAACGAGCAGACAGTCGAGAAACGAGACATCACTCTCAACAGCCGCGACACGAAAGTGATCGAGTTCACCGGTTTCAATCTGAACGAAGGCGCCATTCGCTGCACGATCGATATCGTTTCCAGCGACTTTGCTCCGGACAATCGCTTCTATTTCACGCTGCGGCGCGAGACGCCGGCGAAAGCGTTGATCGTCGAAAGCGCGTCGCGCGGGCAGAGCGACAGCCTGCACCTGCAAAGCGCGTTGACTACGAATGACGATCTGCCGTTCACATTCACGCTGAAGAGCACGGGCTCGGTCGATCCGACGAGCATTCCGGAGTACGCGCTCGTCGTCCTCAACGATGCCGGCCCAATCAGCAGCGGGCTGGCCGGCGCGCTGACGAAGTTCGTCGAAGCAGGCGGGCAGATGATCGTCTCCACCGGACCGCGAACGACTACCGACGATCTCAATTCAAACCTCCAGCGGATTATGCCGGCGACGCTCCGTGAAGCCGTGCAGACGAAAGCCGGCGAGAGCGTCGCCATCACCAACGTGAAGTTTGATCATCCGATCTTCGAAGTCTTTCAGGAGAGTGGGCGGCTCGCCGCCGCGCACGTAATCGGCTACTTTCGTTCAGAGCCGGGCGCCACCTCGACCGTGCTCGCACGTTATGAAGACGGCAGTCCGGCGCTGGTCGAGTCGCGCACGGGCAAAGGGCGCGTGATGTTGTTCACGTCGTCGCTTGGTCCAAGCTGGAACGATCTGCCGTTGACGCCGCTTTACTTGCCGTTCATTCACCAGATGGTGCGCTACGCGGGCGCGCGCGAAGAGAATCCCTGGTACGGTCTCGGTGAAACGTTCACCGTTCGCAAGGAAGCCAACGGGCAGCCGCCTGCTGTAGACACGCCTGCGGGCGCGCGTTTGTCGGAAGCGCGCAACACGCCGGACGGCGACCTGCTCGTCACCGCGCGCGAGCCTGGTTTCTATCGTCTTCGTTACAGTTCCCAACCTGGATTCGCGGCCGTGGACAGCGACGGCGCGGAAGGCGATTTCACGAAGTTGAACTTCGGCGAGTTCATCTCGGGCGTGACCGGCGGCGCGGGCGCTGCCGAGGGAACTGCGGCGAGCCGAAATGCGAGCGGCGAGGAAGTCGAAGGACGGCAAAGAGTGTGGTGGTCGCTGTTGTTGGCGGCGCTATTGCTGTTGGTGGCGGAATCCGTATTGGCGCGGCGAACAAAAATGGTGAAAATGGTCGGGTAAACAAAGACGGGGCCCATGGAGTAACGCAATGAGCCATGAAACGAACCTATTGCAGGATCTCCTCCGCAAGGCGAGATCGCGGCGACAATTGTTGCTTTCACTGCGAGGAGTGGCAATCAGCCTCGGCGTCGTGGCAGTGGTCCTGCTGCTGACTGGCTGGGCCGCGCATCGTTATCGTTATAACGGCGCGGCGCTGATCGTCCTGCGCGCTGGCGCGCTGCTCACCGTTCTCGCTACGATCTACTTCGCACTGGTTCGTCCGCTGCTCAAACGCATCAGCGACGCGCGACTTGCACGGCTGATAGAAGAAAGATCCGGCGGCGTCGAGGATCGTCTCGTCACGGCAGTTGAGTTCGCCAACGACGCGCATCATATCTCGCCCGCGATCGTCAATCGTCTGTACCGCGACGCCAACGACGTCTCAGCCACGCTCGACGTGCGAAACGTGATTCGGCGTTCGCGTCTCATGCTCTACGGCGGCGCCGCGCTTGCCAGTCTCCTGCTCTTTGCCGGCGTGCTCAAGTGGGGACCGCGCGAGATCTCCGAAGGCGTCGCGCAGCTCGTTACACCTACAACGCTCGCGGCCACCACCAACGCGATGAGCATCAAGGTGAAGCCCGGCACTGCCCGCGTTCCGAAAGGATCCGATCAGGACATTCTCGCGACGCTCGTCAACTTCGATTCGCAAACCGTAACCGTCTTCGCACGGCCGCTCGGCTCAAACGGCGACTTCCAGGGTCAAACAATGGAACCCGCCAAAGCACGCAGCGACTTCCGTTTCTCGATCTTCAACATTCAGGACTCGATGGAATACTTCGTCGAGTCGAACAGCATTCGTTCGGACGTCTACAAGCTGAACGTCGTCGATCTGCCGTACGTCAAACAGCTCGACCTCATGCTCAACTTCCCCGCGTTCACGAACCTGCCGAGTAAAGCGATCGAAGACGGCGGCGACATCGCGGCGTTGAAAGGAACGAACGCGGCGATTACCGCGAAACTCACCGGCAAAGTGCGCACGGCGCGCATCGTCTATGCCGACGGCAAGAAAGTCGAGATGAAACAGCAGGGCGCTGATTTTGTCGGCGAACTGACCGTCACCGGCGACACCAGTTACTACATCGAGCTCGTCAGCAACGACGGTGAAGCTTATCGCGGCTCGAACGAGTACGACGTCTCCGTACTCGTCGATCAAGCGCCGACGATCTCGTTCGATAAACCCGGCCGCGACAAGAAAGCGACGAACCTCGAAGAGGTGTTCACACAGGCACGCGCCGAAGACGACTACGGCGTGGTCTCGATGGACCTACACTTCTCCGTCAACGGCGGCGACGAGAAGCGCGTCAACCTCCAGCAACTGACGCGCGATTCGGCGCGCTCGCTGAGCGGCGCCTACACGTTCTTCCTCGAGGAATACAATCTCAAACCCGGCGACTTCATCTCCTATTACGCAAAGGCCCGCGACGCCAGCAACGAATCAACCAGCGACATTTACTTCATCGAAGTAAAGCCGTTCGAAATGGAGTACAAGCAGGCTCAGCAGCAGGGCGGTGGCGGCGGTGGCGGCGGCGGCGAGCAGGACCAGAACGCGCTCTCGCGCCGCCAGAAAGATCTGATCGCGGCCACGCACCGGCTCATCCGTGAAGGCGACAAGTACACGGACCAGGAACGCAAGGACGGTTACGAAGCCGTCGCCGCGGGCCAGGAAAAACTGCGCACCGACACGCTCGAGTTTCTCGATCGCATGGGCCGCCGGCTCGGCGGCACTGACGGACAGAAACAGGTTGCCGAAATGGCCGAGCACCTGAAACAGGCGGCGAAAGAGATGGAAGGCGCGCCGCCTCCGCTTCGCAAAGAGGCGGGCAAGGACGCGCTTCCTCCCGAACAGCGCGCGCTCCAGCGTTTGCTCGCGGCCGACGCGATCTTCCGTGAAGTGCAAGTCGCTTTCGGCAATCAGAGCAACGGCGGCGGTGGCGGTGGCGGCGAACGCGAACAACAGGAGCTCGCGGGTCTCTTCGAACTGGAGCTCGACAAGATGAAGAACCAGTACGAGACCGTGCAGCGCGCGCAGCAACAGCAGGCCGAGCAACAGAAGAGCGAAGCCGAACGCCGGCTCGAAGAGCTCGCACGCCGGCAACAAGCGGCACTCGAAGAACAACGCCGGCGCCAGCAGATGCAGTCAGGCGGCTCAGGCGGCAATCAGCGAATGCAGCAGGAGCTGATGGAGGAGACGCGCAAAGCCGCGCGCGAGTTGGAACGTCTCTCGCGCGAACGGCGCGATCCGCAGATGCAGCAGTTGGCCCAACAGCTCAACCAAACGGCCGACGAGATGCAAAAGGCGCAAGCGTCGTCGCGCGGCAACTCCAGCGAGTCGATCGCGCAGAACGAGCGCGCGCTCGAGCGTCTGCAGCAGGCACAGCAACGGCTGCAGCAGATGAACGGCTCGCCCAATCAGCGCGGCGGGCAAACGGGCTCGTCCGGACGCCAGCAACAACTCTCCGATCTCCGGCAGCGCGCGGCGCAAGCTGCCTCGCGCCAACGAGAGATCGCGAAAGACATGGAAAACCTGTCGCGGCGCGGCGGACAAAACGCGCAGGACGAAAACTCTCGCAAGGCGCGCGAACAAATCGCCGAACGAAAAGACACGCTGGCTGACACCGTTGCCAATCTGCAACAAGACATCGAGCAGTCGGCGCGCGCGATGGGCCAGGGAAACCAGGGACAACAACGCACCGCGCGCCAACTAAAAGATGCCGCCGATTCGCTGGCGCGCGATCGCGTTGCGGATCGCATTCGCGAGAGTAAACAGTCGCTGAACGGCAGCCAGCAGGGCGGTCAGCAGGGCGCTGCCGGACGCAACGACGAACGCGCGCTCGAGCGCAGTCTCAACAACGTTTCCGAACGCCTTCAGGCAGCAGAGCAGAGCGCGCGCGGCGCGAACGGTTCGAGCGCCGAAGAAAATCTCGACCGTACACGCCAACTTGCCGACAACCTCGACTCGCTCCGTCGCCGTCTGGATGAGCGTCGCAACGGTCAACAACAAGGCAACCAACAGGGCCAACAACAGGGCAATCAGCGCGGTCAGCAACAAGGCCAGCAGGGTCAGCAACAAGGCCAGCAGGGCCAGGAAGGTCAGCAGGGACAACAAGGGCAACGCGGTCGCGAAGGTCAGCAGGGACAGTCCGGCCAACAGCAGGGTTCGCAAAACGGTCAGCAGGAAGGCGGCCAACAAGCGGGCGGCACACAGAGTGGAGGCGGCGACCGCAGCGGCAATCGTCTTGGACCACAGTGGGGACCGATAGGCGACGGCTGGGGCGACAATCGCCAGTTCTCCGCCGAGATCCGCGAACGTTTGCGCGAAGCACAGGACCTGCGGCGTGAGTGGGGCACGACCGGTTTGGGCGCCGGACGCCTCGACGAAGTGATCGAAGAGCTGCGACGTTTGGCCGACGGCCGCATGGAAGGTGACGCCGCCACCGCGTCTTATCTCAAAGCCGACGTCGTCGAACCTCTGCGCCAACTCGAGTTGGAACTGAGCAGACACTTGCAGCAACAAAGCGGCCGCACGAACCTGCGGTTGAGAGACGAAGGCGCGGCGCCTGAGAAGTATCGCCGCGCGGTCGAAGAGTATTACCGGAGGTTATCCGGCGCTCGGGCCAGACAGTAATTTATGAAGTTCATCTTGTTAATACTCGTGCTCGCGGCGCTTCTGATCCCGACCGCGGCTCAGAACGAGTTCAACAACTTCCGCCAGCGACGGCGCCCGCCTTCAAGTGAAGCGAGCCCGGGCGCGTCGTTCGGCGAGTTCACTTTCGTACGCACGATCTACTCATCGCCGTTTCGCGGTTATGGGCGGCGCGGCTACGGCGGCGGCACCTGGACCACCGATTATCCCGAAGCCGACAACAACTTTATCGTCGGCCTGCGCGAATGGGCCGGCACGAACCTCAAGATCGCGCCGCGTCCTGAAGCGCTGGAAATCCTCGACGACCGCGTGTTCGACTATCCGATCATCTACATCGTCGAACCGGGATTCATGGATTTGACCGACGAACAAGCCTTGCGCTTGCGCGAGTACATCATGCGCGGCGGTTTCATCTTCCTCGACGATTTCTGGGGCGAGTATGAATGGCAGAACGTGCAGGAACAGTTTCAGAAGATCGTGCCTGAGTACGAGATCAAAGACCTGCCGTTGAGCCATCCGCTCTTTCACGCGTACCTGGACGTTGAAGAAGTCGTGCAGGTGCCGAATGTTTACAACGCGCAGCGCGGGATCACGTCAGAGAAGGGCGGCATCGTTCCGCATTACATGGGGATCGAGAACAAGAATGGACGCCTTGTTGCGTTCCTTGCGCGCAACTGCGACCTCGGCGACGCGTGGGAATGGATCAACGATCCTTCGTATCCGGTGAAATACGGCTTGCCTGCGTACAAGGTTGGAATCAACGTCGTCATCTACGCGATGAGCCACTAACAACCACAAAAGGCACAAAAGACACAGAAGGCACAAAAGGATTTTCAAAAGGGAGTAACGACAAATCAAAAGCGTTACTTTCCTTTTAGAAATTACAGCGTTACTTTCCTTTAGAAATTTCTCTTGTGCCTTTTGTGTCTTTTGTGCCTTTTGTGGTTACTTCTTCGGCGGCGCAAGCGTCAGTTCCATTTGTTTCTCTTCCTTGCTCTGCACCGTGATACGGCGCGCGTTCGCAGCTTGCGACCGTACAAAGTCTTCGATCTTTTGCAGCGGCCGATTGCGGACGTCCCACGTGAACAGCAGGTACTCTCCGGGCGGACCCTGAAGCGTGAACGCG
>DASRIM010000075.1:0-26093 GCA_035649995.1 Pyrinomonadaceae bacterium
GCGCGAGGCCCGCGATCGCGGCTCGCTCGCTCCGATCGCGTTGATGGCGCTGCTCAGCCAGATCGCCTACAACATGGTCTGCCGCAGGTTCGGCGGCGGCGATCCTTTCTCGCGAGGCGGCGGTCTCTTCTCGCTCCTGACAGAACCGGCAATGCCGATCATCCTGATCGCCGTCGTTCTCGTCCCGATACTCACACTCGTCGCAAACACATTCGACCGCCGCGGCAGTTTTCGAGTCGTGATCACGCAGGAATACGCGCCAATCGCGTCAGCTTTGTTTTACGTGCTGACGGCTGCGAACATCTTCGGGATGCTGTTCGCGGCGTTGTTTCACTACACGGGAATGCAGGCGGACTACGTCGCAACCGGGCTCCAGCAAGCGGACCAAATGCGCGAGATGCTGGGACCGCAGTACGCCGAATTATCCGAACAGCTAAAGAACCCGACAGTCCACTCGCAGAACCTGTTTCGAACGCCGAAATTCTTTTTGTTCGGCATCGGGATGGTGCTGGCAGTGAAAGACGCGTTTCGCATGTCTGCGTGGCGAGCACTGGCGGTGACGTTTGTCGCGTCGTTTGCGTCGATCTTCGTCGCGCCGATGGCTACCTGGTTGTTCTCGAGCGTGCTCGGTTCTCCGTTCCTGCTGATAATGCTTTTCTTCCTCCTGCGCGGTTACTTCAGCGACATCATGGGCAGCCATCGCGCGAAGGCCGCGTTCAGGCAGAACCTCGAATCCGCAACTCTGAATCCGGCGGATGCTTCGGCGCACTACAACCTGGGCCTGATTCATCAAAGCCGCGGCGAGCTCGACGCTGCGCGCGAACGCTTCGAACGCGCGTTGAAGATCGACGACAGCGAGATCGATGCCAGCTACCAACTCGGACGCATAGCACGCCAGCAGAAACGATACGCCGACGCGATTCAGAACTTCGAACACGTCGTCGCGCGCGATCCGGCACATTCACAACACGAGATCTGGCGTGAGGTCGCGGCGACGTACATCGCGGCGGGCCAGTTTGAAGACGCGCGCATGGCGCTGGATCGTTTTCTGGAGCACCGTCCGTCCGATCCGGAAGGACTTTACCTGATGGGACGCGCGCACGCCGGGCTCGGTCACAAGCGCGAGGCGACCAGCCTCATGCAGGCTTGCATCGAAGCCGTGAAAACAGCGCCGGCGTACAAGTATCGCTCCAGCAAACGGTGGCTGAACGAGGCGCAGCAGTTTATTAAAAGCAGCCAGTAAACATAGATGACACAACGAACCCCAGCACTCCTCGCACTTGAAGACGGCCGTACGTTTCGCGGCAGATCGTGGGCGGCAAATGGCGAAGTCTGCGGCGAGATGGTTTTCAACACGTCGATGACCGGCTACCAGGAAGTGCTGACCGATCCGTCGTACGCCGGACAGATCGTCTGCATGACTTATCCGCTCATCGGCAACTACGGAGTGAACGAAGCTGACTCGGAGTCGTCGCGTCCTTGGGTCGAAGGATTCGTGGTGCGCGAAGCGAGCCGGATCGTGTCGAACTGGCGCGCCGAAGAAAGTCTGGAAGCTTATCTGAAACGTTGGAACATCGTCGCCATCGAAGGCATCGACACCCGAGCGCTCGTGCGCCACATCCGCGACAAAGGCGCGATGCGTGCCTGTCTATCGACGACGGACCTCGACGAAGCGAGTCTCGTCGAGAAAGCGCGGACGTCGCCGCCAATGGAGAATCGCGAGCTCGCGAGCGTGGTCACGACGAAAGAGCCGTACGAGTTTCCCGCGGTGGGCCAGGAACGTTTCCACGTCGTCTGTTACGACTTCGGCGTCAAGAAAAACTCACTGCGCGAACTGGCGGAGCTTGGCGTGCGGACCACGGTGGTCCCCGCTTCGACGCCCGCCAGCGAAGCGCTCGCACTCAAGCCGGACGGGATCTTTCTCTCGAATGGACCAGGCGATCCCGCGTCGATGAACAAGGAAGTCGCGGAGATTCGACAGTTACTGGACGCGAGCGTGCCGATGTTCGGCATCTGTTTCGGACATCAGTTGTTGGGACGAGCGTTTGGAGCGAAGACGTTCAAGCTCGTCTTCGGACACCGCGGCGGGAATCAACCGGTGAAAGAAGTGTCGGGACGCGGCGTCGAGATCACGTCGCACAATCACGGGTTTGCGGTCAGCGCGGAGAGTCTGCCGCCGGAAGTTGAAGTCACTCACATCAATCTCAACGATCAGTGCATTGAAGGAATGCGGCATCGCACGTTGCCGATCATCTCAGTGCAATACCATCCGGAAGCCGCGCCCGGCCCTCACGACGCGGAACACCACTTCCAACGCTTCATCGAATTGATGCAGGCCCAAAACGAACTGCACGCCGGCTAACGCAGCGTTCATCCGTGCTTACTCTTCGAGGGGCCACTTCAGTTCGCCCGTTGTAAGGTCGGGGCGGACGCGCACCATCTGTTCCGGTGTTGATTCCGCGTGCAGCTCATTAGGAACTGACGTCTCCTCAGGCGTCAATTCGTTCGCAACCGCGGGGCTCGGCTCGAGTAGATCCGCGAAACCTTCGCTGCCTCGATGTTCGAGCCAGTGCTTATAACTGACGGTCACGATCGCAACCAGCGGAATCGCCAGAAAGATGCCTGCGACACCCGCGAGTTTCTCGCCGGCAAGTATCGCGAAGATCACAGCCAGCGGATGAAGATGAATGCCCTGCCCGATAAGTCGTGGATAGACGAAGTAGTCGTGAACGATGCGCAGCACGCCGAGGAACAATAGCACCAGAAACGCGTTGAATGGACCAGCATGGAGCACCGCGAGAATCGCGGCCATGATGGCAACGACCAGTGGCCCAACCAGCGGCACAAACTCGAACACGCCCGCGATAAACCCCATCACCAGCCCGCCCGGCAGACCAAGCAGCGTAAAGCCCACCGCGCAAACGATCCCGATCAACAAGCAGGCGGTCAACTGCGCGCGAATATACGCGGCGAGCGTGCTGTTGATGTCCTGAAAGAACTCGTCGCCACGCCAGCGCCAGCGTCCCCGCGGCAACATCAGCAATGCGGAACGGCGAAAACTCTCCGCGTCTTTCAACAAAAAGAACGCCAGAATCGGTATCAATACCAGCCACGGCAAATAGACGAGATAGGCCACCGCCGCACTAGCAAACTCCGTCGACGTGTGACCGACCTTCTCGAGCACTTGCGGAACCGCCTTGTTCACCGCGTTGACAACCGGACCAGGCACGCGGCGTGAACGCGAGTATTCGATGATCTGTTGTGCTCGTTCACCAAATGATTGCCAGTACAGCTTCGCCTGGGTGACGAATTCCGGAAACTGGTTACTCAAGCTCGGCAGGATGACGAAGATGGCCACCAGGACTGCCGTCAGAATGATCAGGTAAGCCAACGTGATCGCGGCGACTTTCGGTATCGCGATCTCGCGACTGCCGATTGTTCGCGGCCGCCGCAACACCTCGACCAACGGCGACACCAGGTACGCAAAAAAGATCGACAGCACGAGCAGCAGAATGATTCCGGTTATCTTCGAAATCACCCACAGCAGACCGATAACTACGAGCAGGATGAAGATGACTCGCAGGATGACGCGAGTCGGAGGTCCGTAAGCCTCTACCGCCGCTTTAGCTGCCGTAACGGCAGCATCTTTTGTTTCGTTCGCAGCCATACGATGACTCGAGACCGTCGATCAGATACGCGAGTGGAGGCGCCCGATCATCTCTCCGACGGCCTTCTGATCGTGATTGCTCAGCTCTCTGAATTCAACTCCAAACGTGTCGGGCGTCGCGTGATGGACCACTTCGCCGGTCAACGAGAGCGCGTCGTCGCCGTCGAGCAGCAGCAGACCGAGTTGGGCGCCCACCTTCACGCTGGAACCCGCCGGAAGATTTGTGACTCTCACGCCGCCGAGACTGATGTCCTGCGGTTCACCGATCCCGAGCGACTCCTTCAGCCCTTCGTCTTCGATCGCCAGCGTCACGCGCGATGTGACGTAGTAACGCGGATACCGCCGGCGATCCGCAGAGGTCGTCCGTGTTTCGAAATCAGTGGGTGACATCGTCGTCTTCCTCGGCTGATTGTTCGCCCTCGCCCTCGCCTTCACCTTCCGCGGGCGGAGGCGGTGCCACGCGCGGCGCGGCCGGTTCCCAAACCAGGCCTTTCCACTCGTCAGTCTCGCCAAGCAATTGCAGCGCCGCGAGTGGATGACCGGGATGGCGCTCGATGCGCAGCACTTCGGCGATCACTTGCAGCTTCTCGCCCGACTCGCCCAGCACCTCGAGGCGCACGCGGCTTCCAACCTGGGGCAGGTGGCGCGGCAAGTGGACGAGCGTTCCTTCCGGGCCGACGTTCTCGGTCGTTCCCTCGGCGACGACGTGCGCGCCACCCGGTTCGTCCCATTCAGCCTTAACTTCCAAACTGGCGAGGTAACGCGGTCCGGAACGATTGTCGGGTTCGGTGTACCGGGTCATGTCATTCTTCCTCCGCCCTTAGCTTTTCCAGAACTGAAAAATCTTCGAGTGTGGTGACGTCTCCCGCGACAGAGCCGCTGGTGGCGATCTCGCGCAGGAGCCGTCGCATGATCTTGCCAGAACGCGTCTTCGGCAGCGCGTCGGTAAACCTGAGGTCGTCGGGACGAGCCAGGGCGCCAATCTCCTTGGTCACGTGGGCACGCAGCTCCTGGTTCAGCGCGTCGGACGGACTGTGGGAACCCTCGAGCGTCACGAAGGCCACAATCGCGGATCCTTTCAGGTCGTCGGGGCGAGCGACCACGGCCGCTTCGGCGACGGCCGGGTGCGACACGAGCGCACTCTCGACCTCCGCTGTTCCAAGTCTATGACCGCTTACGTTGATAACATCGTCGATGCGGCCCATTATCCAGAAGAAGCCGTCTTCATCGCGCCGGGCGCCGTCGCCCGCGAAGTAAATGCCTTCGATCTGCGACCAGTACTGCTGGCGGTAACGTTCGTCGTCGCCCCAGATGGTGCGCAGCATCGAAGGCCACGGGCGTTTGATTACAAGGTAGCCGCCCTCTTCGGCCCCGACAGGTTGGCCGTCGCGCGTCATGACGTCGGCGTCCATGCCCGGGAACGGTTTCGTCGCCGATCCGGGTTTCGTCGGCGTCGCGCCTGGAAGCGGAGTGATCATGATCGCGCCGGTCTCGGTCTGCCACCACGTGTCGACGATCGGGCAGCGTCCCTTACCGATTAACTCGCGATACCACATCCACGCCTCAGGGTTGATCGGTTCGCCCACGGTCCCCAGCAAACGCAGACTCGAGAGATCGTGTTTCAACGGCCAATGCTCTCCCCACTTGATAAACGCGCGGATCGCCGTCGGAGCGGTGTAGAAGACGTTCACTCGATGCCGCTCGATCATGTTCCAAAAGCGATCGGGCTCGGGAAAGTTTGGCGCGCCTTCGTACATCAGCACGGTCGCGCCATTCGACAACGGACCGTACACGACGTAGCTGTGTCCGGTGACCCAACCGATGTCCGCGGTACACCAGTAAATGTCTTCGTCTTTGATATCGAACACCCACTTCGTGGTCAGGTGTGTTTGCAAGAGATAGCCGGCGGTCGTGTGCAGGATGCCTTTCGGCTTACCCGTCGTGCCGGAGGTGTAGAGGATGTAAAGCGGATGCTCGCTGTCCAACTCTTCCGCCGGACAATCGGCATTGATCGTCTCCATCAACTCGTGCCACCAGAAGTCGCGCCCTGGCTCCATATGTTGTTGCGAGCCGGTGCGGCGAACGATGATGCAGGCTTCGACTGACGGTGTTTGATTGACTGCTTCGTCGACGGCGGCTTTCAGTTTCACTTCGTTGCCGCGGCGCCAGCCGCCGTCCGCGGTCACGACGAGTTTGCAGCTCGCGTCGTTGATGCGATCGATCAACGCGGAACTGGAGAAACCACCGAATACGACCGAGTGAGTTGCGCCGATACGCGCGCATGCGAGCATCGCAATGGCCAACTCGGGAATCAGCGGCATGTACAAAGCGACGCGATCGCCGCGCTGAATGTTTCGGCTCTTCAGGACGTTCGCAAACTTGCAGACTTCCGTGTGGAGTTGCTGATACGTGAACGTGCGCGTTTCGCCGGGTTCGCCTTCCCAGATGAGCGCGGCTTTGTTCCGCCGCCACGTTCCGAGGTGACGGTCGAGACAGTTGTAGGAGATGTTGATCTTTCCGCCGGCGAACCACTCCGCGTGGGGCGGCTTCCACTTCAGCACTGTGTCCCACTTTTTGAACCAATGAAGCTCTTCCGCCATGCGCGCCCAGAAGCCTTCCGGGTCCGCGCTCGCCTCGGCCCGAAGTCTTTCGAGCTCTTCGAACGATTTGATATGCGCGTGCGCGGCGAATTCGGGCGGCGGGGGAAAGACACGCTCTTCCTGGAGTATTGATTCGATGTTAGTGGTAACAGTCGACATGGTATCTTTTTCTAACTCTTGATTTGGCTTGCCTGTGTATCACAGAATTGCGTGACGCCACAACAGGTTACGGGGTTGGGGAACGCGGATGAATCTTTACGTCGGCACCAGCGGGTACAGCTACAAAGAATGGAACGGAAGTTTTTATCCGGTGACGATGGCGTCGAAGGACATGCTGCGTTACTACGCTTCGAAGCTTCCCGCCGTCGAGCTCAACAACACGTTTTATCGTCTGCCGAAGCCGAGCATGATCGAAACGTGGAAGTCGCAGGTGCCGGAAAACTTCCGTTTCACCTTGAAGGCGTCGCAGGGAATCACTCACTTCAGACGGCTCAAGGACGCGACGAGCGCGACGAAGTTCATGCTCGACACAGTTTCAGCGCTGGAGGACCGACTCGGCGTCGTGTTGTTTCGGATGCCGGAAGACATGGAGAAAGATCTCGGGCGGCTCGAGACGTTCCTCAAGCACCTGCCCAAAGATCCGCCGGCCGCGTTCGAGTTTCGCCACCCGACGTGGTTCGACGAAGACGTTTTTGAGTTGTTGCGCAGCGAGAACCGCGTCCTCTGTATTTCAGACAGGGACGACTGGCCAGTCAGCCGCATCGACAGGACAGCCGACTGGGGCTACCTGCGATTGCGGCGAGTCAAGTACTCGACGGGCGAATTGCGTAAATGGATCAGTCGTATGAGGGCTCAGGAGTGGAAGACCGCCTACGTCTTCTTCAAACATGAAGACGAGGGCACTGGACCAAAACTCGCGTCACAGTTCATCGACTTATACCAAAGCTGACCCCGGGCTCAAAAATTTCCGCCGCACGCATCGTGACCGCAGTCACAATCGAGTTCGATAGTATCGCCTGCGCCTTCGCATTGTGCGCTGCAATACTTGGCGCCGTCCTGCGGCGGACAAGTGCAGCTCGGATTCTTACACGTCTTTCCGTTATCGTCGGCCATGAGTTTCCCTCCCTTTGAGATCTCAGATTTATGATTGCAGATCTCAAAGAGTAGCACAAACATCTGCGATCTGAGATCTCAGATCAGCGACCTCAAAGCTCCAGGGCGATCTGCGCGGCGACGCGCGCGTTGTTCTCGAGGAGCGCGACGTTCGCGCGCAGCGTGACGCCGCCGCTGTGCTCGGCCATATGGCCGAGCAGAAACGGCGTCAACTCGCGGCCGCCGATACCGTTGCGCTCGGCGCTCTCCAGCGCTTGATCGAGAACTTCCTGTAACTGCTCGTGAGGAACTTCAAACTGCTCGGGCACCGGCACTGTCACCAGCAAAGCCGACTCGATTCCGAGCGCGCGTTGCGCGTGGAAGATCGCTGCGACTTCCGCGGGCGTGTTCGCGCGCGCGTCGACCGCGAGATCGCTGCGCCGTGAATAAAACGCCGGAAACTGATCGCACTCGTAACCAACGACAGTCACGCCATGTGTTTCGAGCCATTCACGCGTCGCAGGCAAGTCGAGAACGATCTTTGCGCCAGAGCAAACGACGATGATCGGCGTGCGAGCGAGTTCCGGAAGGTCAGCCGAAATGTCCGGCAGCGCGCCTCGATGGACGCCGCCGATGCCGCCAGTCGCGAAGACTTTGACGCCGGCGCGATGCGCGATCCAACACGTAGTGGCGACCGTCGTCGCGCCGTCCCAACCTTGCGCGACGGCAAGCGGCAGATCTCGCGTGCTGACTTTCCTGATGTTCTCCTCTTCGGCCAGCCTGCGCACGTCAACCGCGTCGAGCCCGACTTTCAACTTGCCACCGATAATTCCGACAGTCGCAGGCGTCGCGCCCGATTCACGAACAACAGCTTCGAGCTTGCGCGCGGTCTCGAGGTTCAACGGACGAGGCAAGCCGTGCGCGATGACGGTCGATTCGAGCGCCACTACAGATCTCGCCGCCGCGACTGCTGGATCAATCTCAATCATGCTTTTCGAATGAGCGTGAAAACCGTTCCGCCGTTCTCTCGCGGTTCCCAGGAGATGCGCGCGTCAATCAGCCCGGCGCGCGCTTTCATGTTTTGCAGTCCGCGCCCTTCGGAGTGGTTGTTTTCCGAATTGAACGGACGGCCGTTGTCTTCAAGCCGTAAAGCGAAATCACCCGCGGCCGACGTCTCGACGAACATTTTGACTTCCGACGCCGCGGCGTGACGCCAGATGTTGTTCACCGCTTCCTGTACGATGCGGTAGATCTGCATCTGCACGGTTGGCGGCAGTTGCGTTCGTTCCTCGATCGACTCGTCACAGTGAAACTCGTATTCGAAACGTTTCTCGACCGGCGCATCCTGGACCGCGTGCGACAACGCAAACTCGAGCGCGGCGGCGAAGCCGACGTTTTGCAGGACCGACGGGCTGAGGTCTTCGCAGATGCGGCGCACCTCCTGCGAGATCGTTTCGATCTCACTTCGCAGCGTCGACGTCTGCTTCCCGGATGAATCGCCGTTCGGTTTGATCTGATCGGTGAGGAGCGCGAGGTGACGCAGGTCGGCGAGTGTTTGATCGTGCAGGTCGCGCGCGATGCGGCCGCGTTCGCGTTCGGCTTCATTCGCGAGATTCAAACGCGCGTCTGCAAGCTCGCGGTTGGCGGCGACGAGCTTCGCGCTGGTCGCGACGATTCTGCGGCGCTCGAGTATGGCCCAGAGCAGGGCCAGCAGCGCGAGCGCGAGGAGGATCGCGAGCGCTGTCGAGGTCCACGGGAAAGGCGCGCGCGCGACAGTGAAGGAAAACGTCAACGGCTCGGAAGCGGTCAGGTCTTTCGTAAAAGCCCGCGCGGTGACGGTGTACTTGCCCGGCTTCAAACCTTCCATCGTGAACTGCGAGTCGCGCGAGAGTTTTTGTCTGACCTGCTTCCCTGAGCCGTCGTCCAACGCAAACGCATATTGAAACTGTTCCGGAAAGGTGCGGCTGCTGATCGCGGTTACCTCGAGCAGCAAACTATTCTGCGGGTACTCGAGATTGAGTCCGGCTTGTAGTTCCGACGGCGTGTGTACGCGTTTGCTCAGTATGCGCGTCACGGACAACGCCGGGGCGACGTTCCCCGGCACGTAGCGAGCGAGGCCGCGATTCGTTGCGATCAATAGCGACTCAACGCCGTCGCCCGAGCGAAGGGGCAACACAGCGAAGACGTTTTGCGATGGCAGTCCTTGTTCGGAGTCGAGTTGGTTGACCACGGGTCCGAAAATCGGATCGAGTCGAATGCGCAACAGGCCGTTGCCCCGCGTGCCGCACCAGATTTCGCTGACTTTGTCATCCAGGGCCGGGAACACAACGCGAGCATCAACATTGGGCACCGCCACGTTGCAGGGGTGCTGAGGCGCACAGGCAAAAACTCCGTTAGAGGTCCCAAACCACAGCACGCCCGTCGTCATCCGGGTCATCGAACGAACTACGTTACCCTTCAGCGCTGCAAAGAGAGGCTCCTCGCGCACAGTTTTTCCATCTGAAACAAGCACACCGTCGCTTGCCGTGCCAATCAACAACCTGTCTTCGCCATCGGCCGTCAGGCTGATCACGTCGCGCGCAACGCCATTGGGCCATGCAAGGCTCGAGCGTCCGCCGTCGATCCGTTCGACGCCGCGTCCATAGATCGCGTAGTAAGTTGCGCCACGAAACTCCGCGATTGCGCGCACGCTGCCGACGCCGTCGGCGTTGATCGCGCCCGCCTCTAGCCGCGTGAAGGTCTGTTCTCCGAGTCCCTGGTCGGCAGGTCTTGGCCCAGCATAAAAACCGCTCACCGCGGCCACGAGCAAGCGCTGTAATTTATCTTCGGAGATCGCGTAAATGATGTTCGCTCCCAAACCGGGAACGTGCGTCCACGACGACGTTTTGCTGTCGTAAACAAAGAGCCCGCGATTTGTGCCCGCGATGGTTAGGCCGCTGCTCGTCTGATAAAGCGCGCGCACGAAGTTGGTGTCGCCGCTGTCGCCGACTGACTCGACGCGCGGCGCCTGCGGATCGTAGCGGCAAACGCCGCGGTCCGTTCCAAACCAGATGACGCCTTCGCGATCCGGAAAGATGGCGTAGACATGGTCCGAACGCAGACCGCCGGCGGTGCCGTCGAAAGTGAAGCGTTGAGTCTTCGACTGCGAAACACGAAATACGCCGCGGCCGTCGGTGCCGATCCATACTTCATTGTCTATCGACTTCAACGACAACACCGGTCCGGTCGGCGCTTCGTTGCGTTTCAGAGCGGCAGGCTCGTCGCCGGTTGACGCTCCCGGGCTCTCTTTTCCGGCGCGCGTGCCGATCCACAGCTTTCCGTTCTTGTCGCGTTCGATGGCGTTGATGAAGTAGACCATCGGACGCATTTGGACCGGTTTCGCTTCGCCGTTGTTCACTTCCATCAACCCGCGGCTCGACGTGCCGATGAGCATGTGGCCGCTGGACAGATTGATGCTCGTGATCGCAAGCGGTCCGGGATTATCGCGGTCGGCGCTTTCGAGCGGCTTGTTCAAGAGTTCGCGACTTTGAATGAATTGTCGGGAGACGATTTGTTCGTCGATCGTGATCTTTTCCACTTTCACGCGCGACTCGAACACGCGCCCTTGTTCGGTCGCCAACACGGCGACGCCTTTTTCCGCAATCGCGATCGAGGAGACAGTCTGGTTCGCGGTCTCGTACACCTTCACAAACTGCCGTCCATCGAACCAGGCCGCGCCTGTTTCGGCGCCGACCCACAGCGTGCCGTCGTGATCGGTTTGCAGCGCCAGCACTCGGCCCGCCGGTAACGCCTGATCGTTGATCGTTTGCGTGCGGCGTCCATCAAACTTCGCGAGCCCTGCTTCGGTGCCGAACCACATCGCGCCGTCTCCTGTTTGCGCGATGGCGCGCACGCGGTCCGAAGGCAGGCCATGAAACAACGTGACCGCGCCCCATTGATGCAATCCGGTGATTGGTGTCGGCGAAGGCGAGGGAGAAGGTGACGGCGACGGCGAAGGAGATGGTTGTGGTTCTGTTGTTTGCCCTAGTCCCGAAAAAACGCAGAAGCAGAGAACAAGTGGTAGCCACCATTCTGATCTGCTTCTGTGCATCCGTCTTATCGTTGGCTTTTCTTTTGTCCCGCTTCGCGTTTCTGTTCTTCGTTGAAACGTTTCTGGTCCTTCTGCAACCAGGCTTCGAGATCGTGCGCGGCTTTTTCGAGTTCGTCGCTGTTGAGCAGGCCGCGGCGCAGCGCTTCGAAGAATGCGCGGGTGCGAATGTTGTAAGCGAGTTTTTCGTAGGCTTCCTGGTCGGTGCCTTCCGCGACGCTGACGAACAGTTTCTCGTAAAGCGTCGCGAGCCGACTTTCGACTCCGCGCAGGCTCAGCGAACACTTGCGCGCAATGGCCCAGTTTGACAGACCGAGCGCGAGGTAGTAGAGCGCCTCGGCTTCAAACTCGGTCAGCAGCGGTCGCTTGAAAGAGTCTTTGAACGCCGGATCGATCATGTCGGCGCCGTCTTCCAGCACCGCCGCCACGAACCGCAGAAAACGCGACTCCGGATTGTTCTTGTGAATGAAGCCGTACGCCGGCGGCGGATCGACTGATTTGACGATCTTGCGGATCTCGTTGATGTAAATCTCGTGCGGAAACTGCGTCCAGAAGATGATGCGCGCCGTCGGAAAGTCGCGCCAGATCGCGCGCGCCGCTTTCACGCCCGACAGCTTGGGCATCTGGATGTCGAGAATGCAGACGTCGGGTTTCTCGTGGAGCGCGAGTTTCACCGTCTCTTCGCCGTCGCCCGCCTCGAATACCGGCAAGTGCGAGGGAAACTCCTTCTCCAAAATCTCGCGCAGGTAATGGCGCTGGGCCATGTTGTCTTCGGCAATCAGTATCGACATGACGCTCGAAATCATAATGCCGCGGCAACCGCAGCGGCAACGTGGCTGACCACAGATAATGCTTGACGCCTGCCACCCGTTAGCACTATGAGTGACCACTATGAGGATCAAAAACCTAATTTGCTCGATTTGCCTGATCTTGTTTCCTTGTGTGATTTACGGCCAGGACGTGCCGCGCGATGAGAAACTCTGGCAACGCGCCCTGCAAATCCATCGCCGCGCCATCGTCGTCGACACCCACAACGACGTGACGACGCCGATGACCAACAACTATTACGACCTGAGCGGCCCTCCGCCCGTGCCCTATCGCACCAACATCGAGCGCATGAAGCAGGGCGGGCTCACGGCCGAGTTTTTCTCGCTTTACATCCGGCCCTGGTACGTCGAACACGGCGGCTCCGCGCGCCGCACGCTGGACATGATCGACGCCGTCTATCGCGCCGTCGAACGTCATCCTCGCGATCTGATGCTCGCCACGACGGTCGCCGACATTCGCCGCGCGAAACGTCAGGGCAAGATCGCCGCTTTAATGGGCATTGAAGGCGGGCACGCAATCGAAGACTCGTTGCCGGCGCTGCGCGAGTTCTATCGCCTCGGCGTGCGCTACATGACGCTGACCTGGAACAACACGCACAACTGGGCCGACGCCGGCCGCGGTCCGAAGAAGCACGGCGGCTTGAATGACTTCGGACGCGAAGTCGTGCGCGAGATGAACCGCCTGGGAATGCTGGTTGACGTCTCGCACGTTTCCGACGAGACGATGAGCGACGCGCTCGACGTGTCGCAGGCGCCGATCATCGCGTCGCATTCGTCCGCGCGCGCCCTAAGCGATATGTCGCGAAACATTCCTGACGATCTGCTGAAGCGGATCGCAAAGAACGGCGGCGTGGTCCACGTCAACTTCTACAGCGCGTTCGTCGATACAAAAACCGTGACGCCGCAAAGTCAGGCACGCGACGCGCGACTGAAAGCGCAACAGGACGCACTCGAGGAGAAATATAAAAACGATCCCGAGCGGCTCGCGGAAGAAAGCGACAAGCTGGAACAAGCGAATCCGTTGCCGCCGCTCCCGATCTCGAAACTGATCGACCACTTCGATCACATCGTCAAAGTTGCGGGCATCGATCACGTCGGCATCGGCGCGGACTTCGACGGCGCCAACGATATGCCCGAAGGCGCGAAAGACGTCTCGATGTTGCCGAACATCACGTACGAACTGTTGAAGCGTGGTTACAGCGAGCGCGACATCAGAAAAGTGCTCGGCGAAAACACTTTGCGAGTGATGGCGGAAGCGGAACGCGTCGCGCGCAGGATGAGCAAGTCGATCAGCGGCGAGGGCAGCACGCGAAGGCTGAAATAAAAAAGGTCCGTGTCGTCTGTGTTGCCACGGATGACACGGACTTTCAAACTGAAGCAAGTAAAAGAAGAGAGTTAATTACGTCTATCGGTTCTGACCGCCCATGCGGCCCTGGGATCCTGACTGGCCTGACTGGCCGCCGCCCCCGCCGAAATCGTCGTCTTCGAGTGGATTGTTCTTCTGGCCCGCGCCTTTCTGGCCGGTCTGCTGACTCTGACCCTGGCCCTGCTGGCCCTGCTGACCCTGTCCCTGTCCGGGATTGCGTCCGGGCGTCTGCTGACCGAAATCCTGGCCGCCGCCAAATTCGTCTTCCTGGCCCGCGCGACCCATGTTCCTGTCGAGGTCGTCGTTCATTCTGTCATGTGCCATGTTATCTGTCCCTCCACTTGGTTGATTAACATTTAGCCCACTAAGTCGATAAACAACACGCGTGCCAAATGGAAATCACGCAAATATAGAGCGCGAATTGTGCGGCGAGAGTTCTAAAATCGATACAAGGCGCAAATGAAACGATACACACGCGCGTGTTATCATTCGTTGAAATCAATGACTCGCGCTGGTTTATATATCCACATTCCGTTTTGCCGTTCGCGCTGTTCGTACTGCGACTTCGCGACGGGAATTTACCAGGGCGAGCTTGCCGAAAGGTATGTGACCGCGGTTGTCGAGGAGATCGCCGGCTCGGCGAACATCGGAAGCAGCGTCGATACGATCTATTTCGGCGGCGGCACGCCGTCGCTGCTTACGCCGGCGCAACTCGATCGCATTCTCTCGGCATTACATAAACACTTCGAGGTCCAGCCGGACACTGAAGTAACCCTGGAGATGAATCCGGGAACAGTCACGCCGGCTCAACTTCGCGCGTTCAGAGAACTCGGGATCAACCGCGCAAGTTTTGGCGCGCAAACGTTTGACGACGCTGAGTTGGCGAAACTGGGCCGTTCGCACACGTCAGTCGAAACGCTCGAAACCTTTCAAAACCTTCGCGCCGCGGGTTTTGATAACGTCAGCTTCGATCTGATCGCCGGACTACCCGGACAAACGCTCGCCCACTGGCAGAAAAACGTCGATCGCGCGCTCGCTCTCGACCCGGAACACCTCTCGTTCTACCTTCTCGAGGTCCACTCGGGAACGCCGCTGGCGGACCACATTCGTCGCGGCTTGCAACCCCGGCCCGACGAGGATCTCGCGGCGGAAATGTACGAATGGATGCTCGAGCGTGCCGCGCAGGCGGGTTACGAGCATTACGAGATCTCGAACCTTTGCAAACCGGGCTTCAGTTCGCGTCATAACACGAAATACTGGACAGGCGCGCCGTATTACGGTTTCGGTTGTTCGGCGCACTCGTTTGACGGCCCCTCTGTGGATAAAGGGCCGCGACGCTGGTCCAACCAGCGCGACGTGCTGCGTTACGTCGAAGCTGTCGAGCAGCGCGCGTCGCCAATCGTCGAGCAACAGGAACTCAGCGACGGTGATCTGCGCGCGGAAGCGTTGTTTCTGGGAATGCGAATGATGCGCGGCGTCGATCTGCGCCAGTACAGCGAAATCTTCGGCGTCGATCTGCGCGCCGAGCATCGAGACGAGCTGGATCGTTTTCACGAAGCAGGTCTGGTTGAGTTCGACGGCGATCTGATCCGTCTGACGCGCAATGGGGCGTTGATGTCGAACGAAGTCTTTGCGGCGTTTGTCTAAAGCAATCATGATCATCGCCATCGACGGTCCTTCCGGATCAGGCAAATCAACCTTGGGCCGCATGCTGGCGCGCGCGTTGAATCTTCTCTACATCGACACCGGATCGATGTACCGTGCGATCGCGCTGGCGGTGATCGAAGCGTCCATGGATCCGAGCGACAAGGAAGCGGTCACCGAGTTGGCCCAACGTATGGACATCAATCTCGAAGGCGATCCCGATTCGTTGAAGGTTTTGCTGTCGGGCCGCGACGTCACGGAACAGATTCGCTCCGAGATTGTGACCGCGACGTCGTCAATCGTGTCGAGTATTCCGGGAGTGAGGCGAGCGATGGTGGCGCGGCAGCGCGAGATGGGAAAACGCGGCGCCGTCCTGAACGGCCGCGACATCGGCACGGTCGTTTTTCCCGACGCCGATATGAAGTTCTTTCTGACCGCCTCGCCGGAGAAGCGCGCCGAACGGCGCTTCCAGGAAGATCTCGCGACAAATTCGAGCGTCACGCTGGCGCAAACACTGACAGAGATGATCGAGCGCGACCGGCGCGATTCAACGCGCGCTGATTCGCCGCTTAAGATCGCCGACGACGCAATTGTCATCGATTCGACTGGACTTTCGATCGATGAAACTTTCGCGGAATTGATGAAACATGTTCACAGGGATCATTGAAGAGTTGGGCGCTGTTCGCAGCATCGAGATGCGTGGCGAGAATGCGCGCATCGTGATCGGCGCGCACGTCGTGACTGAAGGAACCAACCACGGCGACTCGATCGCCGTCAACGGCGTTTGTCTGACCGCGCTCGATATTCAACCGGATTCTTTCGCCGCGGACGTCTCACGCGAAACGCTCATGCGTTCCACGCTCGGTAATCTGACCGCAGGCACGCCCGTGAATCTCGAACGCGCCGTCACTCCGGCAACGCGCCTCGGCGGACATATCGTCCAGGGACACGTCGACGCACGCGGCACGTTCGCCGGCGTCGAAGATCACGGCGAGTCGTGGACCGTTCGCATCGGCTATCCGAAGGAGATCGGGCGTTATCTCGTTTTTAAAGGCTCGGTCGCGGTCGAAGGCATCAGTTTGACGATCGCCGGGCTGACGGACGACTATTTCGAGATCGCGATCATTCCGAAAACCTGGGAAGTCACCAATCTGTCGCACCTGAAGCCCGGCGACGGCGTGAACCTCGAGGTCGACGTGATCGCGAAATACGTTGAACGCCTGGTTGAACACAGATAAGCCGATGGTTTATCAATTTCGGGCTTTCGGTTAACATACTTTTCGTGGCTATAGCGACCATCGACGAAGCCGTCGCCGACATACGCGACGGACGCATGATCATCATTGTCGACGACGAAGATCGTGAAAACGAAGGCGATCTCGTGTGCGCGGCGGAGAAGGTCACGCCCGAAATCATCAACTTCATGGCCCGCCACGCCCGCGGCCTGATCTGTTTGCCGCTCACCGAAGACCGTTGCGACGAGCTTCACCTGACCACGCAGGTCGCCGACAATACGTCATATCTCGGCACGGCATTCACAGTTTCCATCGATGCACGGCGCGGCATCACGACCGGTATCTCGGCCGCCGATCGAGCGACGACGATCCTCGTCGCCGTCGATCCGTCGTCGCGGCCGCAGGATCTCGCGCGGCCCGGTCACATTTTTCCCTTGCGCGCCAAGAACGGCGGCGTCCTCGTTCGTCCCGGCCAAACTGAAGCCAGCGTAGACATCGCCCGCATCGCCGGTCTTTACCCGGCCGGTGTGATTTGCGAGGTGATGAACGAAGACGGCACGATGGCGCGTCTCCCGCAGCTCGAAGTGTTTGCCGCGCAACACAATTTGAAAATGATCACGGTCGCGGACCTCGTGCGCTATCGCATCAGCAAGGAAATGCTGGTGCGCCGCGTCGTCGAAACTGATCTGCCGACGATTTACGGACGTTTCCGCGCGATCGCTTACGAAAACGTAATCAACGGCGACGTGCATCTCGCGATGGTGATGGGCGACGTCAGGACTGACGATCCGGTCCTCGTTCGCGTCCACACTGAAAACGTGACCTGCGACATGTTCGGCTCGCTGATCGACGACACCGGCTTTCAACTGCACACGGCGCTCGAAAAGATTGCCGCGGCGGCGCGCGGCGTGGTCCTGTATCTGCGCCAGCGCGAGCACAGCCTGGATTTGGTCAACCAGTTGCGTACGTACGCCGTGATGCAGGAGAGCAGGTTGAATAAGCGAGAGGCGAGTTTGGAAACAGGTTACGGAGTCGATCGCGACTACGGAGTGGGCGCCCAGATCCTCCACGACCTGGGGTTGCGGCGGATACTACTTCTATCGAATCATCCCCCCAAAGTAGCAGCTCTGGAAGGTTTTGAGCTTTCGGTTGTCGGCAACGTGCCGCTGGGCGAGCCAGCTTCCGCCAAGGACCAGCAGGTTGCGGGCGTCGACAACACAGAGCAACGAACCTGAGCGTTTCGGCCATCCGAACGCGGTGATCGGGCATTTAAAATCCGTGTTAAGCGGTGCAGTATAAAGCTGACACCTGTTCGGTCTCTCCCTCAAGCATTCGAAGTTTCCTTAGTATGTTATGAGTGTAGACGATCCAAAGAACACGGATAACTCCCATCCGCCCGCACCTGAGAAGCCCTCGGTGAAAACGCGTTGGCGCTACTTCACGCGCCGTCACGCGATACTCGCCGGATTGATAATCGCGGCCGGCGCGCTCGTGTTGATCGTGCTGGCGTTCTTCCTCTATCGCCTTGGCTTCGTGGATCGCTACATCGCGAACCAGATCAAACAGACTTTCGCCAACTACGGTATTCGCGCCGAAATTCGCGAGTTTCACGCGGACGTTCCGCCGCAGACCGTGACAATGTCAGGCGTCGAGCTTTACGACGCCCAAACTGGAGCACAACTCGGAAAAATCGATCGGCTCGTCGCCACGATCAGGATCGAAGACCTCTACGCACTGAACCTGCGCCGCAACATCAACCTGAAAGATCTGAAGATCGAAGGCTTCGAAGCGTGGGTCACGTTCGACGAGCAGGGACAGTCAAACTTCCGCAACATCCACATTCCGCCGCCCGAACCAAACAAACGGATCCTGTTCGCGTATTCGACCGCCGCGGTCGAGATCAAAAACGGCGTGATCCACTACGGCGACGCGCGTCACGAGATCTCGGGCGAGGCTCGCAACCTCGAAGCGACAATTCTACCCGACGACCCGAACGCGCCCGCCGAGAGCCGGATGAATACCGTTACGCTGAATCTCACCGATTCAAGTTTCATCTACGACGGCCGGCCCATCAACGAGATCTCGCTGCATGCGCGCGGCCGCGTCAGTCAAACACGCGCTGAGATCCATGAGGCCGTGTTGCGATCGCCAGTTGCCGAAGCGCGTTTGCAGGGAACGATGGACGACTGGCGCGCGCTTCGTTACCAGATGCAGATCACGTCGTCCGTCGACCTGACGCAACTCTCGGAGACGCTGCAACCTGGCGCGACGCTTCGCGGCGCGGGAAATTTCGCCGGTACAGTCACGGGCGAAGGCGATCAGTTCAAAGTAACCGGCGAGATGAAATCGGACGCACTGGCCGCGGACAACATCCGTCTGGAAGGCTTGAATGTCACCGCGAACGGGACCGTGCAAGGCCGCAGTTACGACATCAACGGCAAAGCGGTCGCTGACCTGCTGAACGCGGGAGATTTCCGAATCGATTCGCTGCAACTGGCCGGGAACGTGATGGGCACCGGCACCAATTTCCGTTGGGTAGGCGAACTGCGCGCTGTTGCGGAACGAAGTTACGGCACGACGTTGGCCGGTTTAATCCTTCGCGACGCGCGCGCCGAGATGAACGACGGCGTGCTCACCGCTTCGTCGAAGCAGTTCAGCGCCAACAGCCTCACGACGGCGGGCGCGAAAGTAAACGGAATCACCGCGACAGACTTGCGCGTGAAGAACGAGAACGACGTTACGACGGCGACGATCGCCAACGTTAAAGCAGGAACGATCTCGGCATCGGGCGCTGAGGTCAAAGGCGTTACCGCAAACAACATCGACGTCGTAGATCGCGGAGGCGTCACGAGCGTTGTTGTGAAGAATGTGCAGGTCGGCGCGACGAGCGCAGCGGGCGCTGAGATCGGGAGTCTCAACATCGCCGGCGTTCGTTTGTCCGTGCGTAATCGTCGTATCGAAGGCTCCACTGCCGATATCGACGCAGGCACTGTGAAGCTTGCCGACGGCCAGGCGGAGAACGTGAAACTCGCGAAACCGGTGTTCGTTGTCGAGCCGTCGGGAAGTTATCGCGCTAGTGCTGACTTGAGCATCGGCGGCGGCGTGATGGGCCAGATGGAGATGGGCCAGGCGCGGGCATCGGTCGTCGCGACGAATCGCGAGATCCAGCTCAACAACTTCACGGCTGACGTTTTCAAAGGACGCGCCAGCGGAGACGCGCGCATCGCGATCGCGCGCGGCGGAACGTCGCGAGTGAGCGCGAGCTTCGACAATCTCGACGTAGGTGGACCACTCGTGGCAATGGCGGGCCGCGCAGTGCCGCTCACGGGTCGCGCGACGGGCCGAGTTGATGTGTCCTTTCCCGGCACGGACTACAAACTCGCCACCGGAACCGTCACTACGAAACTCTCGGCCGAAGCCGGCGAGACCAGCGCCGACAGGATTCCGATCACGGGCGAAGTCTCGATTCGCGCCGATCGCGGCCTGTTCGATATCCAAACCGTAAACTTGCAAACGCCGGCGACACGACTGAACGCAACCGGCCAGTTTTCATTTGAGAACAACTCGAACCTGACCGTAGATCTCGCGTCGACCGACGCGGAAGAACTTCAGGCCGTTTTGATCTCTTCCGGTCTGTTGCCCGATCTCGAAGAGCAACTACGCACGTGGGACATCGCTATCGCGGGCCAACTCGAGTTCAAAGGCAACATTCGCGGCAGCCTGAGCTCGCCTGAAGTGCTGGGCGACTTCTCGCTCGGCTCACTGCTCGTGAAAGGCATCGACCTGGGCGCGCTGTCGGCGTCGATCGCGATGAACGACGCGGAGATTCACATTCCCAACGGACGTTTGGCCGAACGCGACGGCGGCGGCGTTCAGTTTAAAGTGAGCGTGCCGCGCACTGGCGAGAACAACATCTCCGTAGAAGCCACACTCGATGAGGTGAACGCACGCGCCTTGCTCGCGCTTTCGCCTTTTAAGATCAACCAGGAGTTTACGTCCGAGACCGATGGCGATCTCTCAGGCGATATAAGCATCTCGGGCATTCCTGACGCGATGAACGGCAGTGCCAATCTGCGGCTTGGCCCCGGCAGGTTGGCCGGTGAACCGATTCAGTCGATGCTCGCGCGCGCAACGTTCAATGGTCCAAACGTCAACCTCGAAAGCGTTGACCTGCGCCTGGCGACCGGTCACATCGTCGCGAGCGGCAAGTTCAACACGAAGAGCAACGACTTCGACGTCCAGACCAAAGCTGAGGGCGTGCAGTTGGCGCGTGTCGTCGCACTAGCTAACCGGCCCGGCTTACCGCCGGTAACCGGCGTCGCGGATTTCTCGGCCCACATCGTCGGCAACCTCGCGGCGCCAAACTTCTCCGCTTACCAGATCACGTTTGATGGCCAGGGACGAGACGTCACGATTAACGGCCGTCCCGCAGGCAACGTCGCGCTGACGGGAAGGACTGAGAACCAGCGGCTCAACATCAGGTTCACGACCGGCGTGCTCGGCGCGCCGCAGGACGTCACCGCGCAGATCAATCTCGCGGACGAGTTCCTCGCTTCGACGATCGAGACGACGTTCACCGGCGCGGATCTCACGAACCTGTTCAACCTGGCGTTGCCCGGGACCGGCGTAAGGATTTCGGGCCGCGCCACAGGCTCGATAACAGCAAGCGGCAACCTGCTGGATGAGGATGGCGTGCTCTCGCTCGCGGGTCTGACGGGTGCGGCCAAGTTCTCGGAGCTTACTTTCCGCGTTGAAGACGTCCAACTCAACGCCACGACGCCGCTGGAAATCGCTTTCAATCCGAACGAGATCAATTTCAAGGCGACGCGCTTCACCGGACCAGGCACGAACATCGTGCTCGACGGGACGATCGCGAGCGGCGCCGGCGGCAAACAAAACCTGAACATCAACGGCGATCTGAACCTGCGTGTATTGAACGGCGTTTCGCCTGACTTCTTCTCTTCCGGCACTGCCGTGGTCGCGGTTCGCATCAACGGCACTTACGAAGATCCGCGCGTGATTGGAACCGCATCCGTCAACAACGGCTCCGTCTCGCTGCTGCTCGGAAACGAGCGCTGGACCGTTGCCAACCTGGCAGCCACGATGCGATTCACCGCCAACCAGGCGCAACTCGACTCCGCGAGCGGCACGATCGGCGGCGGGCGCGTTACCGCCAGCGGCGGCGCGTTGCTCGAAGGCTTCACGGTCTCCGCGTTCCGCGTCGCACTTCGTGGCGACGACGTCACCGTTCCGTTTCCACCCGACTTCCGTTCCACGCTCGACGCTGATATCGAGATTCGCGGCTCGTCGCGCGAGCAGTTGATCGGCGGCGTCGTGAATCTTCGCCGCACTGAGTACACGCAGGACATCGAGTTGGCTGACTTGATCAACACGCGGCGCGGCGAGTCAATCGAAGAGGGCGCTGAGATCGAACTTACGCGCACTGCCTTGTTCGCGTCACTACGCGTCGAAGGACGCAACGCGCTTGTCGTGCGCAACAATCTCGCGGACCTCGTTGGCTCGGTGTCGCTGCAACTGGACGGGCCGGTAAACGACCCGACAATTTCCGGAAGAATCACCGCGACCAGCGGAACGCTGAACTTCCGTAACGATCGTTGGGACATTACCCGCGCGCTCGTGGACCTTCCGCCGAGCCGTAACGCGGATCCGATACTCAACATCCAGGCCGAGTCGCAGCTTCGCGGTTATCGCGTGATCGTTTCGTTGACTGGACCACTGTCGCAACCGCAGGCGTCCGTCCGGTCCGAGCCGGCTTTGCCGCAGGCGGACGTAGTTTCGTTGATCACGACCGGGCAGCTTTCTTCCGGCGACACGAGTGCATCGGTCCTGGCGCAATCGGAAGTCGGCGCCGCCACGAGTTTGCTGACCGACGCGCTCATCAACGCACCGGCCCAGCGCGCCACGAACAAGCTATTCGGTCTGACGCGTTTTGAAATCAACCCGGTCATCGGAGGCACGACCGGATCGACTCCAGCCGCGCGGCTGACACTCGGACGGCGGATCAGCAAAGAAGTTACAGTGACTTACTCGACCAACGTCACTTCGGATCCGAATCAGATCATCGCGGTCGAGTATCGAGTGTCTGACCGGCTCTCGTTTGTTGCGCAGTATGAACAGGCTTCCACCCGACGATTGAGTGCTCGCACCAACAACTTTAATTTTGAGATTCGTTTTAGAAAGCGATTTTGAGCAAGGGGTGGAGTCCGTATTGTTGCGATTGATGTCCAGTATTCGCATAGCGCCGATCATCCTGCTGGTTTTGTTGTTTATATCCAGGGCGCAGGGCGCGACGGGTAAAGAAGCCCGCATCGAAGACTACGAGGGCCGCCAGATCGCGGGCGTCGAGCTCGTGTTCGAGGGTTCGCGTCAGATCCCGGCGGTGCAGGCGCAGTTCATGTCGCTGTTGCGAGTCGCGCCGAACACGCCGTACTCGGCGGTCCGCGTGCGCGAATCGTTGCAGGCATTGTTTGACTCAGGGCGCGTAGCGAATGCGCGCGTGGAAGTTATCGAAGCCGGAACCAGCCGCACTGGCCCAGTCCGGCTGCGGTTCGTCGTTCAGCGTCAAATTCTGATTAACGACGTGCGCATCGAACTCGGCGAAGTCACCGGAACGCCGATCTCGACTGACGAGCTTCGCGCACGTTTGAATTTCGTCCAACCAGGCACTCGTCTTTCCAAACAACTGATCGCGCGCAATGCGGATGAGATTCAGGTGTACTTGCGCGACCGCGGCTACTTCAACGCGACTGTCGAATCAACCGAGGAAGTAACTCCCGGCGGCGTTCGCGCCGCAGTCATTTATCGAGTCAATCCGGGCGAACAGGCGCGCGTCGACACGTTCGACATTCAGATCGCAGGATTCAATTCAGCGTCTATGCGCAACACGCTGACGCTTCAGCCCGGCGCTCCGTTTACGCGCGACGCGCTCGGCGCCGACGTCGGCAAGATTCGCGACGCGCTGGTGACGGCAGAATACCTGGCGCCGGTGCTCGAGGATCCGCGCGTCGAACGCGATCCGGAAACAAACCGCATTCGCATACTTGTCAAAGGCGTTCAGGGACCGAAGGTCCGCGTCGTCGTCAACAACTACGACATTAGTGAGAAGACGCAACGCGAGTTGCTGCCGGTGAAGCGCGAAGGAAACATCGACTACTCCGCGATCGTCGAAGGCGCGCGCCGTGTCCGCAACAAGCTTCAGGAAGACGGATTCTTCTTCGCCGAGGTCACACAGACCTGCACCGTCAGCAATCCGCCGGCTGACCTCGGAAGCAACGGCACGGAAGAGACTTGCGAGAACCTCAATCCGAACCAGTTAACGGGAAACACCGTCGAGATCAAATACGACATCGAGCAGGGCAGGCGTTTCCGCCTGACTGACATTCGCATCACGGGCACGAACAAGTTGTCGGTCGAAGACATCGAACCGAGCCTCAAGACGCAGAAACAGAACGCCATCGGCTTGATTCCGTTTCTCGGCTACGGCCGCGGTTACACGAGCCTGACGCTGTTGGAGCAGGACCGTCGCACGGTCGAAGCCTTCATGCGCGACATGGGTTATCGCAAAGCGCAGGCGCAGGTGCTTCAGGGCGTTTCAATCAATGGCGACAACCTGATCATCACGTTCCAGGTCACTGAAGGTCCGCTGACGCGCGTCGCCGGCGTGGAAGTAAAGGGAAACCAGATTCACACTGACGAGCGAATCCGGCAGGAGTTGGGCACGGTCATCGGCGCGCCGTACTCGCGGTCGCAGGCCCGTGCCGATGGCGACCGCGTCGCGGCGCTGTATGCGCGCGAAGGCTACGTTGACGTGCGAGTCGATTTTTCGGTCGTCGAGCTGCCGAACAAAGGCGACGAAGAACAGGTGCGATTGATGTACGCGATCACGGCCGAAGGCGAGAAAGTCTTCGTCAATCAGATCATCATCAACGGCGTCACCGGCGATCGAAACACTCGGCGCACAAAACGCGCCGCGATCATGAGGGCGATCCCACTCGCAGAGGGCGATATCCTGCGAGCAGATCGAGTTTCAGAAGCCGAGCGTGCGCTCTATCTCACCGACGCGTATCGCCAGGTGATTATTCGAACCGAACCCGCCGGTGAAAATCGTTCCGGCTATCAACAGCGCGACATAATTATCGACGTCGAAGAGAAACAGCCGAACGTGATGGACTACGGCGGCGGTTATTCGACGGACGCCGGGGCGTTGGGTCTGTTTGAAATCAGCAACGTCAATTTCTTGAATCGGCTGCGACACAGCGCGCTTCGTTTGCGCGCCAGCCGTTTGCAGCAGCTCGTTCGGCTCGAATATCTCGATCCGCGTTTCGCTCGTTACAACAAGACCGACTTTGCGCCGCTCGCCGCGTCAGTTGAGTACATGCGCGACTCGACCGTGACGCGTTTCTTCCGTTCGGCGATCGATCGCGGAACGATGGGAATCGTGCAGCGGCTCGACGAAGACGGAAATCCGATCAACATCTTCGGCGAGCAGGTGAACGAACCAACTATCAATCGTTTCACCGCCGCCCTCGAAACGCAGCGGATACTGGACCGCGAGACGCGCACGATCCTCTTCGGCCGCGTCAGCTACGAAGACGTTCGTCTCTACAATCTCGAAAGTCTCGTCGTCAGGCCGATACTCGAGCCTGATAAAAAGGTGCGGCTGGCGCGTATCGGTGCTTCGTTCGTGCGCGACACGCGTGAACGATGCGAACGTGGGCTGTTCGGCGCGCGGTCAGTTGAGGACGATGAGAGACGCGGTGAGCCGGGCGAAGTTTGCCGTTACAACCAGGTCGATGCGACGCGCGGCGGTTTTCTGAGTGTCGACTACGCGGTCGCGCTGCGACAGCTCGGCGGAAACATCTCGTTCAATCGTTTCCAGGCGACGTACCGGCACTACTACAAGATGAGCGCGCTGCGAAACACAGTGTTTGCGGGAAACATGACGCTGGGGCTCGCGAACGTTTTCAACCCGCGCGACCGCGACGAAAACGGAACGATCGACGAGATCGATCGCACGTTGCCGATCAGCGAACGTTTCTTCTCCGGTGGTTCGACGACGCTGCGCGGGTTCAGTTTCGAAGAGGCTGGTCCACGAGAGGTCGTGATTCCGTTGGGCGAGTTTCGCGACCAGGAAAATAACATCGTGTTTCTCAATCCGTTCACGGTTCCGGTCGGCGGCAACGCGCTGGCGGTCGTGAACCTGGAGGCACGAGTTCCGTTGACGCGCTCGACGCAGGTGGTACCGTTTTACGATGGCGGCAACGTGTATCGCCGCGTCGGCGATCTGTTTGGCAAGAGCAATCCGGCGCCGGTTCCGCCAGGCGATCTTCTGGCGTTCATCAAGGCCGAGAACCTGAAAGCGCGTTGGGCCAACACCGTCGGTTTGGGTTTCCGGTGGACGACTCCTTTCGGAGGCGCGCTTGCGGTGGACTACGGCTTTCTGTTGAACCCGCCGGAGTTTCTGATACCGCAACGCGGTCCGGGCGGAGTGCTTTTTGACGGTACGCCGGCTGTTTTCCGGCTGCACCGTGGGGCTTTGCACTTTCGAATCACGC
>DASRIM010000076.1:0-4695 GCA_035649995.1 Pyrinomonadaceae bacterium
CGACGACGATCGGATCGTACGCGGCCGCGAGAAACTGCAATCCATGCTGGCGGCGGGAAAGACCGATAAGGGCACGGAGCTCGATCCCGAAACACGCGCGTTCATGATCTACGCGCTCGCCGAGACCGGCGGAGTCGATTCGAGCCATCTCGAAAGACTCTACGCCGAACGCGGCGGCCTCCAACCGTACGGCCGGGCCCTGCTCGCGCTCGCGTTGACGCTGCAAAAAGACAGGCGCGCGTCCGAAGTGGCAACCGAGATCGAACGTACGGCACGCACGGACAATCGCACGGCCTACTGGCACTCGAATCGCCAGGCCCGTCTCGACTTCACCGAAGAAGATCAAACGGAAGGCACTGCGCTGTCGTTGAAAGCGCTCACCCGAATCAAACCGAACAGTCCGCTGTTGCAGCCTGCGGCTCGCTGGCTGGTGTCTGACAGGACCAACAGTTACTTCTGGAACTCCACGAAAGACACAGCCTTCGCGATCTATGGTCTGATCGATTACGTCAAGGCCAGCAAGGAACTGGCTCCTTCGTATGATCTCGAAGTCTATGTAAACGGCGAGAACGTGCTCACCGAACGCGTCACCGATACGAGCGCGACGCGAACGTTCGTCATCGACCGCAAGGGCGGGACTGTCGGCGCGACGAATCAGATACGAGTCGTGAAGCGCGGTAAAGGAAGTCTCTACTTATCGTCGTCGATCGAGTACTACAACGGCGATGAAGAAGTCGCGGCCCGCGGTTCGGGTGATCTGAACGTGACGCGTGAATACTTCCGGCTGAAACTCGAAGATGCCGGCTCGAAGTTGAACTGGACGCTCTCGCCGCTGACCGGCGAGATCAACTCCGGCGATCTGATCGTCGTGAAGCTGCGGCTGACGGGCAAGAAAGCGCGTCAACTGATGCTCGAAGATCCGATTCCGTCGGGCGCCGAGCAGATCGACAGCGCGGGTGAGATCGATTTCAGCTACAACAACGCGGGCTGGTCCGACTGGTACAGCTCGAGAGAGTTCCGCGACCGGCGCACGGTGTTCTTCCTCGACGAGTTCCAGGGCGACGTGAGCCTGCAATACGTGCTGCGCGTGCAAGTGCCCGGCGACTTTGTCGTCGCGCCCGCGCGGGCGGAGCTCATGTACCGGCCGGAAGTGAATGCGAACACGGCGAGTCGAAAGTTCTCGTTCCTCGACCGGAGCCAGAGATGAACAGGGATTGAGTCGTATCGGGAGGAAACTATGTACCTCAAATCGGCCGGCGCCATGTTTTCGGCAACGCGAATGTTGTTCAAGAAGTGGACGACGCTGCCTCTGCTGATCGCGGTTTATGCTGCGTTGCTGTTGTCGCTGTATTTGTTCGTCAGCACGCGCGAAGCAACGGTTTTGCAGTTGGGCATCACGTTCGTCGTGATGTTGGCGGCGCCGCTGCTCTTCTTCCTGTTGCAGGCGGCGAGTGTTAACTACGCGACGACGACGGAACAGACGGGGCTGCTGCGCAAGGCGGCTTATGACTGTCTGAAGTTGATCGTCGTGAGTCTGCCGGTGATCGGGCTGACGATCCTTGGCTTGTACGTCTTGGGGAAACTTCAGGGCCGGCTCGCGGTCGATCCGAACACGTTGCAGGTGACTTCAGTCAACAAGTTGACGCTGCTGATGGTTGCTCGCTACCTGCTGATCGCCGTCGTGGCGCCGCTGGTGACGATTCAACTCTGGATAGCGACGAGCACGCACGGGCTGCGCTCGTCAATCCGCAACGTGCGTGAAGCGCTCGGCAAAGCGTTTGCGCCGCAATCGATACTGGTCTTTGCGTGCGGGTTTCTGATCTTCGCCGTCGCGCCGTACTACCTGCTCAGCAAGACGATGAATATTCAGCGGGCGTGGCTGGAAGTTTCACTGCTGACGGCGCGCGTCGTTATCAGCGCGCTGATGGTTTTGCTCGGCTGGGTCGTAACGGTCGGCGCAATCTCGATTCTCAGTCGCGGCTCGGCGGTCGGACAGGAATGAAAATCGCACTCGCAATCGTCGCCGGCGTCGTTCTCCTCTTGATCATGCTTACAAGAGGACCGGCTGCTGGTCCAACTACTACGATCGAGATCCGGCCTGAGGAAGACAAGCGATTCCAGGAAGTCGCGGAGTCAGCGCTGGGCGATCGCGAGGGAACGATCGTCGTCATCGATCTACAGACCGCCCGAGTCCGCGCCGTCGTCAATCCTCACCTCGCGTTTCAGGAAGCGTTTCCGCCTGGCTCGACGATCAAACCGTTCACGGCGCTCGCCGCTCTGCGCACCGGAGTAATCGACGAAAACTCACGCACACTCTGCCGCGAGCGTTACACGCACGAAGACGTGCACGCCGTTTGTTCGCATAAACCGCACCTGCAAGCGCTAAACCCCTCGCAAGCGCTCGCGTATTCCTGTAACTACTATTTCGCGAGTGTGGGTGAGCGATTGAAGGAAGACGATCTGACGGAAACGCTCGCGCAGTTCGGCTTCGGACGCGCCACCGGCCTCAACGACACGGAAGAATCTTCCGGTGTGTTGTTGCGGAAGGGTTGGCGGCCGCTGAACGCCATCGGCGAAGGACGGACGCTCCAGGTCACGCCGATTCAACTGCTGACGGCTTACGCGGCGCTCGTAAACGGCGGTCACTTGTTGCAGCCGACGATCGGAAACCAGGCCGGCGCTGTTCCGCGCGTGCGTTCCGAAGTGCAAATCGACGAAGCGGAACGCCAGCTCGTGCTTGCAGGAATGCGCGGCGCGATCAAGTTCGGCACGGCTGAGAAGGCGGGTCTTGATTCCCTTCCCGCGTACGTCGTCGGCAAAACCGGAACGTCAAAACCACTCGACGGCTTTCGTTACAACGGCTGGTTTGTCGGCCTCGCTTTTGGGCCGGAAGGCGAGCCTGAACCTTCGAACGCACAGCTTGGCGTCGTCGTGTTTCTCAAGAATGCTCACGGCGCCGAGGCCGCGGAAATCGCGCGTCCAATATTCGAGCAGTTTTCGCCGGGCAAAACTTCCACGTACATTCCGCGCGACACGACCGAGATCTCGATTCATCAAGTCACGGCCAACGTGACCCAGCGCATGCCGCTGGAGGCCTACGTCACGCGCGTCGTCGCAACTGAAGGCAGTATCGAAAACGAACCGGAAGCACTGAAAGCACTCGCCATCGCCGCGCGCACTTACGCGTTGAAGAACCTGAAACGACACGCGCGCGAAGGCTACGATTTTTGCAGCACGACGCATTGCCAGCGTTATGAAATGCCGGAGATTCGACCCATAGTCGCAGACGCGGTAAAAAACACGGCGGGCGTCGTCCTGAAAGACGAATCCGGCCGAGTCGCGGATGCTTACTTCGGCGCGTCATGCGGCGGCATGACTGCCAACATCGGAACGCTTTGGGGAACCGACGCGCCACGATACCTCCAGGGCGTTCGCGACGACTACTGCCACTCCGAAGCTCACAGCCGCTGGACCGACACGATTCCCGCGGACCGGCTGGCGAAAGCGCTGCGCAGCGATGCGCGGACAGACGTCGGCGAAACGATTCGCGAAGTGTCTATCGCGCGGCACGATGAAACCGGACGCGCCGAGCTGATCTCGATTGCCGGCGACCGCGCACGCACGATAAGCGGCTGGGAATTCAAGCTGATCGTAGGCCGGGCGCTTGGCTGGAACCTTTTGAAGAGTTCGAGGTTTACGATCTCACGCTCCGGATCGGCGTTTGTATTTCGCGGCAGTGGCTTCGGACACGGGCTGGGTTTGTGTCAGGAGGGCGCGCACGTGATGGCCCAGCGCGGGCTCACGTATCGCCAGATTCTGACGAAGTACTTTCCGGGCGCGAACCTCGGGCCGCGCAGTGCGATAGGCAATGGTGCGGCGGATACTTCATTACGCAGCGAGCACTTCCGAGTGATCTTTCCACGGACCGTGAGCACGGCTGAAGTCAAAGCATTGCTGGCGATGCTCGAGTCGATCCAAAAGGAGCTCCTGCGTCGCGCGGGAACTGAGGTTCGTCTGCCGCAGCTCGAAGTCTTTGTTAACGAAACCACCGGTGATTTCGTCGGCCGAACGGGCATGCCCGCGTGGGCCGCCGCCGCGACCAGGAACAACCGCATCGAGCTGCAACCGCTGGAGCTGCTGAAAAAGCGACGGATTCTGGAAACAACCTTGCGCCACGAACTCGTACATGTCATCGTCGATGCGATGGGCGACGGCCAAACGCCGCGCTGGCTCACTGAAGGATTAGCGCTGTACGTCGCCGGCGAGGGAAAGCTGCTCCGGCGCGTGTCGCCAAATCTAAACGCTACTAAGCCGTTGCCGGTCGAAACACTGGAACAGAAGCTCGCTTCCGCCGGAACGGCTGCGGAAATGCAGAGTGCCTATGCAGCCGCTTACAATGTCGTCCGGCAACTCGTCAGCGCTGAAGGCGAGAACAAGGTCTGGCAACGAGTCGCGCAGCGAAACTACTCCGTCCCAACCGTCTTAAGGTGATTTGCGATGAAACTCTTCACACTCCCGACGTCGATCCTTCTTTCATTAATCTTCGCAACCTCGCTCGCAGTCTCCGCCGTCGCCCAGCAAAAACGGCAAACGCCTGCGAAGCCTCAGCCGCAAAAGATTACTCCCGCTCCCGCAACCCCAACGCCGCCGCCTACGCCCGCACCTACGCCCGCACCTACATTGGACACGTTACTG
>DASRIM010000077.1:0-2948 GCA_035649995.1 Pyrinomonadaceae bacterium
ACCGGGATTCACTTTCTGCAAGAGATAGAAACTGCGAATCATCAATCCCGCGGCAATCAACAGCACCAGCGTCGTCGCCACTTCGACAACGACCAGCGAACTGCGCAGCCATTGGCGGCCGCTCGTCCCGCGCCCGCTTTCCTTCAACGTCTCGTGAACGTCGACGTCGCCGGCCTGAATCGCGGGCAGCAATCCAAACACGATACCGGTGAGAAACGACACGCCGATCGTGAATCCCAGCACGGTCCAGTCGAGCCCGATCTCTCGCGAGCGCGGGATCGCATCCGGGCTCATGTACAGAATCAACTGGACGCCCCAATACCCGAGCAGCAAACCGATGACGCCACCAACGAGCGACAGCAAAATACTTTCAGTCAACAACTGTCGCACGAGACGCCAGCGGCTGGCGCCGACGGCAGTGCGAATCGCCATCTCTTTCCTTCGTGCTGTAGCTTTCGCCAGCAGCAGGTTTGCGATGTTTGCGCACGCAATCAACAAGACAAACGCGACGGCTGCGAAGATCACCCACAACGCGCGCCGCGCGTCGCTGACAAATATCTCGAGCAACGGCCGCAGCCTGACGCGGTTGCCTGTGTTCGTGTCCGGATACTGCTTCTCCAGGTTCGCGGCGATCGTGTTCATGTCCGCGTCGGCCTGTTCGATCGTCGCGCCGGGTTTGAGACGCGCGACGCCGTACAAACCCGGATGATTGCCGCGCTGCTGCCAGCTCGGCTGATCGGAAAGTTGGCCCACCGGCACCCACATCTCGACGCGGCTCGGATACAGAAAAGTCTCCGGCATGACTCCGATCACGACGTACTGTTTCGTGTTCAGCGTGATTGGTTGATTGAGGATGCTTGTCTGACCGCCGAAGCGTCGCTGCCATAGACCATAACTCAGCACGACGACGGGCGTGCCGCCCGGCTTGTCTTCGTCGTTCGTGAAGACGCGCCCATGAAGCGCGTTGACGCGCAGCACGGAGAAAAGATCGGCGGAGACTTGTCCGGTGACGATGCGTTCTGCTTCGCCGGCGCCGGTCAGGTTGTAACTGGCGCGATTGTAGACGCCCATCTTTTCGAAGGTCTGCGTCTGGTTGCGCCAGTCGGTGAAGTTCGGATAGGAGATCGACATCTCGTCGAGCACCGGGCTCTTCTCGTTGAGAAACACGAGCCGGTCTGACTCCTCGTATGGCAGCGGCCGCAACAGCACCGTGTTCACGACGCTGAAGATCGCGGTGTTGGCTCCGATGCCGAGCGCCAGCGCGATGATCACGATCACGGTTATGCCGGGATTCTTCAACAGCATTCTGACGCCATAACGGACGTCCTGCCATAGAGTCGCCATTCGAGTTAACTCCTTTTAACTATTTCTCAACGCTACTACCGGATCGACTTTCGTTGCGCGCAACGCAGGGACGTAACATGCCGCCAGCGCCACTAACGCGAGTATCAGCGTCACGCCGGCGAACGTGAGCGCATCCGTTGCGCTCACGCCAAACAACAGTTCCGTCTCGAAGAAGAGCGAACTGGTCAGCACGCGCGTGAGCGCGAACCCGAGCAACAGGCCCAGGCCCAAACCAAGGCCGACCACGATCATTCCCTGCCCGACAATCAGTTTCAGAATGTCGCCGCGGACTGCGCCGAGCGCGATGCGAATGCCGACTTCGCGCGTGCGTTGCGCAACCGAGTAAGAGACGACGCCGTATATACCTACCGTCGCGAGCAGCAGCGCCATCAAACCGCAAGCGGCCATCACCACCGCCAACAAGCGAAACGGATACAGGAAGACGCTGAATTGATCCGCGATCGTCTGCACGTCGCTCACCGGCATGTTCGGATCGAGCTCTTGAATCACTCGCCGCACGGGCGCGATCAAACTCTTCGGATCGCCGGCGGTGTTGACCATCAACATCATTCGCCGAAAATCCGTCTGCATCACCGGCAGGAAGAAAAACGGCCGCGCCTCTTTTTGCAGCGACTGCCAATTGTCGTCGCGTACCACGCCGACGACCTCGCACGCTTGTTCTTCGCCTTTTTGACCTGTACGCCTGCGCAGATGTTTACCGACCGAAGCTCCAGTGCCGCCAAAGTACTTTTCGGCAAACACCTCGTTCACGATCGCCACGCACGGCGCGGCATCCTGATCGCGCTCGTCAAAATCGCGTCCCTGCACGATCGGGTATTTCATGTTGGTGAAGTAGTGTGGGCCGGCGAGAGCGGCGTCGAGATGCATGCTCTCGCCGGACTGCGGCTTGTAGCCGTCGATCTCGACGCTGCGGCGAGACCCGCCGATGAAACCGCCCGGTATTCCCTCAAACAAACTCACGTTCTGCACGCCCGGCAGGGCCGCGACGCGTTCGGACACGTTGCGATAAAACTCGTGGCCTTTGCGTCGATCGTAATCACGCTCGTCCAGCACCAACATTCCGAGAACGAGGTTGTCGCTACTGAAACCGAGACGCGTCGGCCTGACCTTTTCCAGGCTCCGCAGCACGAGACCCGCGCCGATCAGCAACAGCAGCGAGAACGCCACCTGGGCCACCACCAGCGACATCCGCAACCGCGATTTCCGATAACGAGCTGTCGATACAGTCGCGTCGTCTTTCAATACCGCCGATACGTCCGCGCGCGAACCCTGGAGCGCCGGCGCGAGGCCGAACACGAGTCCCGTGAAGGTTGAAACGGCGATCGTATAGACGACGACGTGCCAGTCGAGATGAAGATCGAGCGCGAGGCGAATGCCTTCGGGCAGCGGCGGCATCAATGCCGTCAGTAGATTGACCAGCCAAACGGCGAGCAGTATTCCCGCGATGCCCGCAATCGACGCCAACAACATGCTCTCGGTAAGCAGTTGACGAACGATGCGCCGGCGTGAGGCGCCCAACGCGAGCCGCACCGCGATCTCGCTACGCCTGGTAACCGCGCGCGCCAACAACATGCCCGCGAGGT
>DASRIM010000078.1:0-5066 GCA_035649995.1 Pyrinomonadaceae bacterium
GCACCTGTTCTTCGTCCAGGGTGATCGGAAGCATGCCGTTCTTGAAGCAGTTGTTGGCGAAGATGTCGGCGAACGACGGTGCGATGATCACGCGAAACCCGTATTCGCTGAGGGCCCACGGCGCGTGTTCGCGCGACGAGCCGCAGCCGAAGTTCTTGTCGGCGATGAGAATCGACGCGCCCTTGTAGCGGGGTTCGTTAAGCACGAAAGACGGATTGAGAACGCCGTCTGACGTGTAGCGCCAGTCGAAGAAAAGAAACTCGCCAAACCCGGTGCGTTCGATCCGTTTCAGGAACTGTTTCGGGATGATCTGATCAGTGTCGACGTTCGCGCGCGCGAGCGGCGCGACGAGTCCGGTGTGTTGGCGAAACGCATTCATAACGATCTTTTAACCACAAAAAGCACAAAAGACACAAAAGGCACAAAATAGAAAACGAGAAAAGGACAAAGAGAACCGCCTACCATTCAGTAATACTTTTTGTGCCTTCTGTGTCTTTTGTGCCTTTTGTGGCTTCACTTGTACTCCCAATTGCGGATGTCAGTGAAATGACCTTTGATCGCTGCCGCCGCAGCCATCATCGGACTGACGAGATGCGTGCGGCCGCCGCGGCCCTGGCGTCCCTCGAAGTTTCGATTGCTGGTCGACGCGCAGCGCTCGCCGGGTTGCAGGATGTCGGCGTTCATCCCCAAACACATCGAACATCCTGCTTCGCGCCATTCAAACCCGGCCTCGCTAAAAATCCGATCCAGCCCTTCGCGCTCGGCGGCCTTCTTCACGTCCTGCGAGCCCGGCACGACCATCGCGCTCACTGACTCGTGGATCCGGTAGCCCTTCACGACGCGCGCCGCCGCACGCAGGTCTTCGATGCGAGCGTTCGTACACGAACCGATGAATGCGCGATCGATCGTGATGTCCTGAATGCTGGTGCGCGGCGCGAGCGCCATGTACTCCAACGCGCGCTCAGCAGCTTGCCGGTCTGTCACGTTCGCTGTTTCGTTCGGATCGGGGATGTAGCTCGTCACGGGCGCGACCATTCCGGGGCTCGTGCCCCACGTCACAAAGGGTTCCAGCTTCGAAGCGTCGATCTCGACGACGCGATCAAATACGGCGTCGTCGTCGCTGGTGAGGGTTCGCCAGTGAGCTACTGCACGGCGCCACTCATCACCAGAAGGTGCGAACCTTCGTCCCTCGAGATATTCGAAAGTCGTTTCGTCAGGCGCGATCATCCCGGCGCGCGCGCCTGCTTCGATGCTCATGTTGCACAGCGTCATCCGGCCTTCCATCGAAAGCGCGCGGATCGCTTCGCCGGCGTATTCGATGACGTAACCAGTCGCGCCGTCGGTTCCGATCTGGCCGATGATGCCGAGCGCGAGGTCCTTCGCGGTGACGCCCTGGCAAAGCAAGCCGCGCACCTGAACTTTCATGGCGCGCGGCTTGTTCTGGGGGAGACACTGCGTTGCGAGCACATGCTCGACTTCACTCGTGCCAATGCCGAATGCGAGCGCGCCAAACGCACCATGCGTGCTCGTGTGACTGTCGCCGCAAACGATCGTCATTCCGGGTTGCGTCAGACCCAGCTCCGGGCCAATCACGTGAACGATGCCTTGTTCGGGGGAGTGAATGTCGAACAATTGCACGCCAAACTCGCGGCAGTTTTGACGCAACGTCTCGACCTGCGTCGCGGCGGTCGCATCGGCGATCGGCAGATTGCGATCCGTTGTCGGCACGTTGTGGTCCACCGTGCCGAACGTGCGATCCGGCCTCCGCACCTTGCGCCCTGCCTGTCGCAGACCATCGAACGCCTGTGGCGACGTCACTTCGTGAATCAGGTGCAGATCGATATAGAGCAGCGCCGGTTCGCCGTCTACTTCGCGAACCACATGCGCGTCCCAGAGCTTGTCGAATAACGTTTGGGACATCATCTACGTGTCTCCCGCAAGCGGGAGGTCAATGGTAAAGAGATTTATGGAATTTCCCTTCCATGTGTCGCCCGCAAGCGGGAGGTCAGTCACACAGCGTGATACGCGTAACGCATGTCGGCGATCTCAGTTACAGCTTCGCAGATCAGCTCGCCCATGTCTGACGTCGACGTCGCGTATCCGCCCAAAGCGATGTCCGCCGTGCGATAACCGGCCTCGAGCACGTGCTGAATCGCACGCTCGATATCGCCCGCTTCCTGTTCGAGCTTCGCCGAATGCCGCAGCATCATAGCCGCCGACGCGATCGCGCCGCACGGGTTCGCGATCCCTTTGCCCGCGATGTCAGGCGCGGAACCATGGACCGGCTCGTAAAGTCCGACCTCGCCGCCAACCGTTGCGGACGCCAACATTCCCAGCGAGCCGGTGATGACCGCAGCCTCGTCCGTAAGAATGTCGCCGAACAAGTTTTCCGTTAACACCACGTCGAACAGGCGCGGGTTCGTCATCAGGTGCATCGCGCAGGCATCGACGTAGAGATGATTCAGCGTCACGTCAGGATAACTCTCCGCGACGCGCGTCACGGTTTGACGCCAGAGCTGCGAAGTCTCGAGTACGTTCGCCTTGTCTACCGACGTCACTTTACCGCGCCGCTTGCGCGCAGCTTCAAAGGCGACGTGCGCTACGCGCTCAATCTCTGCGACTGAGTAAACCATCGTGTTGTTCGCGACCGTTGTCCCCGTTGCAGTCGAGAAACCGCGCGGCTCACCGAAATAGAGACCGCCTAACAATTCCCGTACGAACAGTATGTCCGCGCCGCGGCAAACATCCGCGCGGAGCGGCGAACAGTCCGCAATCGCGGCGTAGGAGATCGCCGGCCGCAGGTTCGCATACCCGCCGAGCGCGCGCCGCAGCAACAGCAACCCGGCTTCGGGACGTTGGTTCGCCGGCAGCCGATCGTATTCAGGCGCGCCCACCGCGCCGAGCAACACCGCGTCACTCGCAAGACACGCATCGAGTGTCGTGCGCGGCAGCGGCGACCCGAACTGACGAATCGCCGTCCCGCCGATGGCCTGCTCTTCAAAGTCGAACTTGTATCCATGAATCGCGGCGACTGTTTGCAGCACGCGCACTGCCTCGGCAGTCACCTCTGGTCCAATTCCGTCCCCCGGTAGAACCGTAACCCTGACTCTCATCGCTTTTCCTCTTTTACGCCGCCGCGCTCACCGCGGTGTTGATTAATGAAATCAGATCCTGATCGTAGACGCGTTTCTTGCGATCGGCCAATTCGGTGAATCGTGCGTAAGCCGCGTCGAGCTCTGACGCTTTAACCTCGTAGCCGAGCTCCATGTAACGCAGCGACAACGCGTGACGTCCCGAATGTTTGCCGAGCACGAGCGAGTTCGCCGGAACCCCAACGGATTCCGGCGTCATAATCTCGTAGCACAACGGATTGTTGATGACGCCGTGCTGGTGAATGCCCGCTTCGTGCGCGAATGCGTTGCGCCCGACGATGGCCTTGTTCGGCTGCACCTCGAAGCCGACGATGCTCGAGAGCAGTTGGCTGGCAGGATAAAGCTGCTGCGTGACGATGCCGGTTTCGAACGGCAAACGATCGGCGCGCACGTGCAGCGCCATTACGATCTCTTCGAGCGACGCGTTGCCGGCACGCTCGCCGATGCCGTTGACCGTACACTCGACCTGTCGCGCGCCTGCTTCGATTGCCGCAAGACTGTTTGCGACAGCCAGCCCGAGATCGTTGTGACAGTGAACGCTGACGATCACGTCTCGATCGCGGACCACGCGCTTGATGACTTGTTCGACGAGGTGCGTGTACTCCGGCGGCGTCGTGTAGCCGACCGTGTCCGGCACGTTCAACACGGATGCGCCTTCGTCTACTGCCGCATCCAGCACTTCACACAGGTAATCGATATCGCTGCGCGTGGCGTCTTCTGCCGAGAACTCGACATCGGCGGCGTAGTTGCGGGCCTGGCGGACGGCCTGGCGCGTCATCTCGATCACTTCGGTTCGCGTCTTTCTGAGTTTGTGTTCGAGATGAATGTCTGAGGTGGCGCAGAAAGTGTGAATGCGCGGGCGGGCGGCGTGGGCCAACGCCTGCGCGGCGCGGGCGACGTCCTGGTCCGCCGTGCGGCAAAGGGCTGCGACTTTGACCTCGCGGCAACGAGCTGCCACAGCCCTGACGGCCGCAAAATCGCCTTCGGAAGCGATGGGGAAGCCTGCTTCGATTACGTCGACGCCGAGTTCCTGGAGTTTCTCGGCCATTCGTAACTTCTCTTCGAAGTCCATGGAGCAGCCGGGGGACTGCTCGCCGTCGCGTAGCGTCGTATCGAAGATGTGGATTCTGTTTTGCGGCATTGGTTTTCCTCCTGTAGGCAAAACGAGGGGTGCATGCTAAATTGAGCGGCGGGTAGAAGTCAAAGTTATTATCTTTATAGGAATATAAGCAGGCGTGATACGATAACGCGGCGTTCGCTGCGTGATAAGCGTTGTTTCTGCTGGCTCGGCGCAGGCGGGAGACACATGGGTGAAGGAATTTCGGAAAACCCCTTTTCCATTTACCTCGCGCAAGCGGTAGACACATAGTAAAAGAAATTTCAAACCCACCCTTTGGAGGGCCAGTGGACGTCAATCAGCTCGAAGTGCTCATCGCCGTCGCCCGGGAGCAGAGTTTTTCACGCGCCGCACAGTCGCTGCACCGCACACAACCCGCCGTCAGCCAGGCCATTCGCCGTCTCGAAGCAGAACTCGGCGAGCCGCTGTTCGATCGCTCCTCAAAAGACGGAACTCTGACAGCCGCCGGTCGCGTGCTTTTCGACTTCGCCGAGCAGATGCTGAACCTGCGTCAGGGCGCCCACCGCGCGATCCGCGAACTCAAGGACCTGCAACACGGAAAACTCGCGCTCAGCGCGAACGAATACACAGTCATGTACCTGTTACCGGTCCTCGCAGTGTTTCGCGCGCGCCACCCACACATCAAGGTCGAAGTGAAACGCAGCCTGGCGAGCAGGATTGCGTCGGAAGTGTTAGGCCGCGGCGTCGAGATCGGCGTCGTGTCGTTCAAACCGACGGACCAGGCGATTGCGTCAGTGCCGGCGATCAGCGATGAACTGGCATTGATCGTCGCGCCT
>DASRIM010000079.1:0-2712 GCA_035649995.1 Pyrinomonadaceae bacterium
ATGCCGAGTAACTTGATCTCGTCGCCTTCGTGCATGTCGTACAGCACCTTGCTCGCGCCGGCTTTCTGTTTCACGAGAACTTCCAGATCGCGATCTTCCGGGGCACTGGCAAACGCGAAGTAGGCCGGGTCTTCTTCGCCGACGCCGAGGATCGCCACCTGGCCCGAAACAAACTCAACCCGGTCCGCTGATTCAGCCGGACGCAGGTCGAACGAACGCGTGAGACGCGCTTGATCACGGACTCTGGTGATGATGAGCGTTTTAGGCGTGTCGGTCATTCAGAACGCGCAGTGTAGCAAAGCCGCAAAAGGCACAAAAAGCGCAAAGTGACTTTCGTGCCGATTTGTCGCGGTGTTACAATCGGCCATTCGTTTCTACTCTCCTCGAGCAAACGCATATGAACCTTAGACCATCAGTAACTGCGCTTGGCGTCTCCCTCGCTCTGCTCGTTGCAATGTGTTCCCTGCTGGCGTTTGGACAGTCAGGCCGGAGACAAGCGAAACCGCCTGTCGTCGCGCCTATCCCCTCGCCGACTCCCGAACCGACACCGGAGCCGAAGACCAAAAAAGACGTCAATGAGATCGCGTTTCTGATTGGCATGGGTGATCGCGGCGGAAACTTCTCGCGTTATCCATTCACCTATGTCGAGGCCGCGGCGAGAGGGTGCGCGGAACGCTTGCGCAAAGGTTCGTCGGCGAACGTCGAGGTTTCGCAAAGCGAGATGACTCGCGGTGAAGCGATAGCGAAAGCGAAATCGGAGCAGAACGCTTACGTCGTGCTGATCAACCTCATTGAGGACGCGATGAGCAGGAGCGATAGCTCAGGGTACGTCGAGATCCAGGTCGACTACGTTGTCTTTGCGCCGGGCACGGCGAAAGTGCTGACCACCGGCCGGACTTACGAAAACAGCGCTCGCCGCGGTCCCGTGGTGGTTCCGCGAACGCCAGGCGGAACGCTCCCAACTTACCGCGAGCAATCATTGCGTCGCGCCGGCGAAGACGCAGGCGAGCGAATACTCAAAGCTCTTCACCTGAACAGTCAACCGCCGGTTAAATAATCAATCCTTGTAAAGCTTCTCGATCACGTCGCGGTACTTTTGATCGATCACTCGGCGTTTAACTTTCAACGTCGGCGTGAGCTCACCGCTCTCGATACTGAACTCGTTCTCGAGCAGCGCGACCTTCTTGATCTTTTCGTACCGGGCAAGGTTCGGCGTCAGTTTATCGATCTGTCGTTGAAACAAGTCGATGATGCGCGGGTGCTCGCACATCTCCTGTCTGCTCTTCACCTCGATCCCTTTCAACTTACAGTACGACTCCAACTGCTCCCACATCGGCACGATCAACGCCGCCGGAAACTTTCTCTCCGCGCCAACCAACACCACCTGGTTCACAAAACGCGAACCCTTGATGGCCTGCTCGATCGGCTGCGGTGAAATGTACTTACCCCCGGAAGTCTTGAACAACTCTTTCTTTCGATCCGTGATGCGCAAAAACCCGTCGGCATCGAGCGTCCCCACGTCGCCAGTCTTGAACCAGCCATCTTCTGTAAACACTGCGCGTGTTTCTTCCGGCTTGTTGTAATAACCACGCATCACGTTCGGACCGCGCACCTCGATCTCACCATCTGGCGCGATCCTGATCTCGACGTTCGGAATCGCCCTGCCGACAGTTCCGACTCGAATATTGTCCATATGGCTCGCCGTGACGACGGGTGAAGTCTCCGTCAACCCATAACCCTGAATGATCGGAATGCCCGCGCCGATGTAGATCCGCGCCAGATCGTCAGCCAAGGCCGCGCCGCCCGACAGCAACAACCGCATCCTGCCGCCAAACGCCTCGTGCCACTTCGCGAACACCAGCTTCGTCGCCAGAAAGTGTTTGAACTTGAGAAACATCGGCAACGGACGATGGGCCAACGTGTAGTCCGCATACTCGCGGCCGACTGAAACTGCCCACGCCAGCAGTGCCGACGCAACCTTGCCTTTTTCCGCCGCGCGTTCCTGGATGCGCGCGTAGATCTTCTCGAACATTCGCGGGACGCCCACGAGCACCGTCGGACGCACTTCACGCATGTTTAGCGCGATCGTTTGCAACGACTCGGCAAAATAGACCGCGATGCCCTGGTGCAGATACATGTACATCGCTTGCCGCTCGTAGACGTGCGACAAAGGCAACACCGACAACGCGGCGTCAGCCTCGCCAAACTCGAGATGCTCAGTCGAGTCGATCAAGTTTGTGACGATGTTCGAATGCGTGAGCATCACGCCTTTCGGTTCGCCGGTCGTTCCGGACGTGTAGATGATCGTCGCGAGATCGTCGGATGTGATCTGGTGCGCCAACTCGTCGGTTCGTCCCGGTTCTTTTTCCTGAAACTGCCGCCCCAACTCCTTGAGCTCGGCGAGAGACAAGCCTTCGGCGGCGCTCATTCCGTTGCTATCGAAGTAGACGATGTGCTTGACGTGCGGACACTCGGCGAGGATCGGTTTCAACTCGTCGAACTTTGCGCGGCCTTCGATGAACAGCGCCGACGCGCCGGAGTCGTTCAAAATGTAACGAACCTGCGGCGGCGCCAGAGTTGGATAGATCGGAACGTCGATTATGCCGCCGAAGATGCAACCCGCATCCGTCAACGTCCATTCGACCCGGCTTTCGGAAAGCAACGCGATGCGGTCGCCGCGGCGCAGGCCGATCGCGTGCAGTCCGGCAGCGA
>DASRIM010000080.1:0-10213 GCA_035649995.1 Pyrinomonadaceae bacterium
GCTTCGATCTTGTGCTCGACGCCGCCGGCGAGCGCCAGCACGCGCGGTGAGTTCAGTTTCCAACCGGCAAACAATCGATCGCTCGGCAGTCCCGGCTGCTCTTCGGGCGCGTGTGACTGGTTCGCACCGTAGTCGACACCGTAAAAGTCGTCGGCGTAAGACTCGACGATCACGCCGAGTCGATTGAGATTGAAGTGCGCGTTGCGCGCCTGCATCGGATCCCACGTCCACTTGATGAAGTCGCGGCCCTGGCTCATCGCTTTCGCTCGCTGGGCCCACTTCAAACGCGCGCCGACGCCTCTGTTCTGATAATCGCGCGCGACCGCCATCACGTGCGAATAGCCGTAGATCTCGTTGTTGGGCCGCACCGCTGCCAGATGATGAACGAAGCCGACCATCCGGCTACCGGTGAAGGCGCCCAGCGTCCAACCTCCAGCTTGTCGAGAAACGATTAGATGACGCCGCGGTGAGATCTCCAGGTCAGGAAGCCCGAAAGCCTCGCGTTGGAGGTAAATACAACTATCAAACTCTTCGATCGTTGTGCATTCACGAATTGTGATCTCTTCCATCCATTACCTTTTAACTTGGGTTTGTGATTGTGCTGCCCGCTTACGCTTTCGCCGGGCGAGCGGGGATGCGAATCGTCGCCTGGAGACCTCTGGGCACACAATTCTCCAGCACGACTCGTCCTTCCATCAGTTCTAACAACTTGTGTCCAATGATAATACCAAGTTCGTTAATGTTTGGTTCGCGCCCCAAAGAACTGTTCTCGGGATCGAACGCGCTCATCATGTCGGCCCGCCCGTCGCCGTTGTCTCTGACTTTGATGGACAGCATTCCTCGCTCATCTTTGTCGACGTTCACGTTGACTGTATCACCGGCCGGGCTGCGGCTGACGGCCCACGCGATGAAGTTGAAGATCGTCTGGCGCAGCTTCCCCTGATCGGAAACTATCGTCGTGATCTCAGGAGCGACTTCGTACTCGATCTTCACCTGCTGCTTCTGCGCCATCCGCGCCGCGGCCGCACACGACTCACGCACAGTCTCACGCAGCGAAAACTCCTGAAGGAAAACTTCCGTCTGTCCGGCTTCGATTCGAGAGAGATCGACGAGCTGGTTCAGGCTCGCCTGGAGCTGGAAGCCCGAATCCTGGACTTTCTGACAGAATCGCCGCTGCGAGTCGGTCAGTTCCTCCTGGTCGAGCAGGATTTCGCTGAACCCGAGTATCGAAGTCAGCGGCGTGCGCAACTCGTGGGACATTCGCGCCAGAAAAAGCGAGCGATAATGAGAAACGCGACGCAGTTCGCGGTTTGCTTCTTCCAATTCGGCCGTGCGCTTTCGCAATTCCCTGATCAGAAGATCGACGCGTTCCTGTGAGTTTAGTGCTGCTGAACTGCTGACGTCGCTGCTCTCCGTGTCGCTGACTTCATGGACACTGTCGATTGCTCTTTCGTCCATATGGATCACACCCCTGGCTTGAAGTTGATTCTCCGGGGGATGGTCATGTGGCATCAATATAGGATTCGCGTCAATCCCTGTCTACCTCCAAAACACAAACTCCTAACATTTTCTGGGATTTTGTGGGATTTGCGGCCTGCGCTATGATGCGGCAGCGAATGAACGGCCAACTGAGCGAGCAACCCCTCGCGCAAATCATTCAGGAAATCTCAGCCAAGTCTCAAAGCGGCAGGCTCCGCGTTGAACACGAGCGCGTCAAGATCGCGGCCTGGTTTGACCAGGGAAGGTTCGTCTACGCTGCCTGCAACCTGCGGGAGTTGCGTCTTCGCGGCTACCTGCTGAGGACCAGGCTCCTCACCGCTCAGCAACTCGAGGGCTGCCCCGACGACGCGTCAGACCTCGACTTCGCCGAAACACTCGCCGCCAAAGCGCTGCTGACGCCCGCCGTCCTTGAACACGCGCACGCAAAACAGGTCACCGACATCCTGCGGTTCGCGCTTTCGTTGCAACAGGGCGCCTGGGACTTCGATTCCCGCTCGCGTCTCAACGAGACTGTAAACCTCAACATCGATCTCGATGCACTTTTGCTCGAAGCCGCACGGAGAATGCCGGCCGAATCGGAACCTGACGTGATTGACGTCGATCCTGAAGCATTTCTGCAACGATTGCGCGGCGCTGATTCCTATTACGATATTCTCGGCGTCGAAACAGAAGCGTCGCCGGAAACGTTGAAGTCGGCATATTACGAGCTGGCGCGGCGTTATCATCCGGACCGTTTTCGCAAAACGGAGCCTACGCTCGTTGCCCGCCTCGAATCCGCTTTCGCCCGGATTACGCAAGCTTACGACACTTTGCGCGACGACAGTCTGCGGGCAAGTTACAACGCAAAACTCCAGGCACGAAAGAAAGCACCGCGGGCGGTGGATTCAACCCCGGTGGTGCAAGAGGCTGCATCGACGCCAATCGTTGACTCCTCTCCCGCTGAAACACAGGCCTCAGCCGCGGAGCGCGCCGCGAACGATTTCAAGGAAGGCTACGCCGCGCTCGAGCAAGGTCAGCGCACGATTGCGGCCGGACTGTTTGCATCCGCGGCGCGATTGATGCCAAATGAGGCGCGCTACCGCGCGTACTACGGGCACATGCTTGCCGCACAAGAGAACACACGCCGCGTCGCGGAAGCCGAGTTACAGGCAGCGATAAAACTCGATCCGGCGAATGCGGAATACCGCATGATGCTGGCGCAGTTGTTTCGCGATCTCGGATTCATCATTCGCGCGCGCGCCGAAGCGGAGCGCGCCGTGGCTGCCGATCCGAACAATCGCAAGGCGCGGGATCTGTTACGAGAGCTAAAAGGAGTTTAAGATAGGCGCGATGGCGGCAGTCGACACTATTGAATTGATAAACAAATCGGCGGGCGAGGCTTTTCTTCAGCTTGCCCGGACCGTCGATCGTTTCGAGCGCTACGAGAACCCGCATGCTCAACGCGTCGCGGAGATCGCGGACGAGATCGCGCTCGCGTTTCACCTGGCGCGGCACGATCGCGGCTCGTTGCACGCGGCGGCGCTGTTGCACGACCTCGGCGAAGCCGCGATGGAGCGCGAGTATATTCAAGCGAGTTACTCGCTTAGTGCCGAAGAAAGACTGGACCTCGCGCGCCATCCCGTGATCGGCGAACGCGAAGCGTCGAGGGCCGGCGCCGATCGCGCGGCTCAACTGCTGGTGCGCTGGCATCACGAATGGTGGAACGGCGCGGGTTATCCCGACGCACTGCGGCGCGAAGAGATTCCGCTGGCGGCGAGAATACTGCGCGTCGCCGATTCCTTTGCTTCGCTGACCGATGAACGCCCGTATCGTCCCGCGATGTCGATCGAAGCAGCGAAACGCGAGTTGATCGAGCGGGCGGGTATCGAGTTTGATCCTGCGGTTGTGAGTACGTTTCTTTCCCTTCGTTGGCCCGAATTTTATGCAGTTTCATAACGGATGGTTGGCGTTTGAGTTGGGTGTGCTGCGGCGGCTGAAATTCGCGTCCGTGGCGTTGCCGTTTACCGGCGAGCCGGAGTTGACCGTGCACCTTAAAAACTGGCGCGTACGCGTCGCGGCCAACGATCCGATGCTCTGGTCGTACACGAAGGCGTTCGCGCTCGTCGAAAACAACACGGAGCGGCTCAACGATATCGATCTCGCAGTGGTCCTGGACGACGCTTACGTCCCACGCGACAAACTCGAGAACCCGGCGCTGCTGAAGTGGTTCAACGAGATCGACGCGTGGTGGTTCGACAACGTCCGCGTCAATGCCGAACGGCTCGACACGTTCAAACGCGAGCTCGCATTGACCGCGGCGATGATGGTCGGCGACTACGTTCTCTCGTTTGACGAACAGACGCGGAATTTGCGCGAACCGTTCGCACTGTCGCAGGCGTTTCACCGCATGCTCGCCTGTCTTCCCGACCCGCACGACAATACGATGCGCAACAAGTCGAGCAATCAGGACGTGCGAAACTTCGTCGCCGAACGCCATCACACTGATCTCCTTTTCTTGCGACTGCCGATTCCGGTGACGCAAACGACTACGGCGCGAGATCCGTTCGTGAGCTGGCGCGAAGAGTGGCTGCGCGGCGGCGACGACTTTTGGCTCGATCTCGAGCGATCGCAAAAAGCGAGACTCGGCTCGCGCGTGCAGAGCAAGCAGCAATATCTCGGTTTCGTCGAAGACCTGTTGCGCACCGCGTCGCACATCCCGACATGGGCCATCGCCCACAACGAAAACGGTTTCATCTCGACTGACGAATTGGTTGAGAAAGTCGGCCGCGTCAGGAAGGTCGCGTCGATCTATTCGAAAGACTTTTCGGACATGCTCGGCGTGCGCGCCTCGTTGCTCGTCGCGGCGAGCTAAGGCTCAGGGGAACACGGACGAAACAAATTTATAACCTACACCTCGCACCGTCAGCAGATGCCTCGGCCGTGAAGGCTCCTCTTCAATATACTTCCGCAAACGAACGATAAAGTTGTCGATAGCGCGCGTGTCAGTGTCTTCGCGCAAGCCCCAAACGTCTTCCAGGATCGCGCTGCGCGAGACGATCCGTCCGTCGTGGTTGATCAGGTAGCGAAGCAGATCCGCTTCCATGAGCGTGAGGTTCACAATCTGGTCGCCTGAACGAAGCTCCAACGCGTCGAAGTCGATCGTCTTGTTTCCGAAATCGAAGATGTTGGCGGGGTTTCCGTCCGGCTGCGGCCGCAACTCGTCACGATGAACTTTGTGGAACCACTCACGCCTGCGCAGCAGCGCGTGAATGCGAGCGAGCAATACCGAGAGATCGAACGGCTTCGGTAAGTAGTCGTCGGCGCCGGCTTCGAATCCGCGCAACACGTCTTCGGCTTGCCCGCGCGCCGTCAACATCAGTATCGGCACGAACTGTCCTTTCGCCCTCAGGCTCGCGGCGAGCGCGAACCCGTCCATGCCCGGCAGCATCACGTCGAGTACGACGACGTCGTACACGTTGCGTCGATCGAGTAAGAGCAACACCGCTTCTTCCGCGCTGCCCGCGATGTCGACGTCGTAGCCTTCGGCCTTGAGGTTGTAGCGCAACCCATCGGCGAGGTGTTGCTCGTCTTCGACTATTAAGATCGCGCTCATTGATTAGCCCCCATGCTCATTGATCCCCCGTGCTCATTGATCTTTGGTAACTGAATCGTAAATGTGCTGCCCTGGCCCAGGCCTTTGCTCTCAGCGTAAACACGTCCGCCATGCTTGGCCACGACCGAGTCGACGATGAACAAACCGAGGCCCGTCCCCTTCACACGCGCCATGAACCTTCCGGGCACGCGATAGAACCGTTTGAAGATACGTTTTAGTTGCGCACTCGGAATACCGATGCCTTTGTCGGCGACACGCACCGCGACGCGTTTGTCGTCAATCGCCGACACCGACACTGACACGCACACTTCATCGTCCGAATACTTCACCGCGTTGTCCAACAGGTTCGAAAACGCCGCCCGCAGCTCATCCGGATCGCCTGAAACTCTTGCGCCTTTCGCGTCCGGCGATTCGGTATACACGATGTGGTTCTCGTTCAATCCATACCGCAGGCGCGTGCGTTCCAAACACTCGCGGACCATCTCGTCCACGTCGATCACCGAGTTGGCGATGCGCCGCCGCCTGAGACCGGTGCGGCCTGCGCGCAGCACCTGTTCGACAGTGGACAGCAGCCGCTCGCTGTCAGCCAGCATGATGTTGTAAAACTCGCGCCGCTGGTCCTCGTCCACCTCGCGCGTCTTCAACGTTTCCAAATACAGTCTGATTGACGCGATCGGAGTCTTCAGTTCGTGAGTGACAGCGTTGATGAACGCGTCGTGCTGTTCGTTGCGGCGTATTTCACGAATCAGGAACGTCGTATTGAGAATCAGCCCGAAAATCAGCAGGACGAAGAGGATGATGCCCAGCACGAGAAACGCGACTTCGCGCCAGTTCAGAATGATCCAACCGACGTTCAGTGCGATCGCGAGCAGCACGAGGCTCACGCCCAGCGTGATGAAGAAAGCGACAGATTTTCTACGACGTGCCCTGACGCGCATGGACGGGAATTGTAGCAAGATCCATCACGATCAGTGTGTTTCAGGGACCGACGCCAGCCGCCGTGGCAGCCGGACGGTCCGCGTCGCGAATAGAACCAGCCACAGCAACCCGGCCACGCCGGAAAGCAGACCGGAGATCATCGTCAACGAGTGTGGCGTGATGTGATAAAGCGACCAGCCGGCCACGCCCGTAGACAAACTCCAGATCAGCATTTCACCCGCGCGATCCGACGTCGAGACTCGTCCTCGCAAATAATCCGGCACGAGACGCATCAACAGCGTTTCCTGAACGGCAAACTCAGCGCCCAGCAACACCCGCGAAACGAAGAGACACAGCGATGCCAGCACCAGCGACGGCATCACGCCCATCAGCGCGAAGAAGATTCCCTGCACGAACAGACTCCACCCGATGTACCCGATCGTGCGGCCCTTCATCTGGAAGTACATGCCGACACGGCGCGCGATCATCATCCCGACGAACAAACCCAGACCGTTCGCGAAGTACAGCACTCCGATCGCCATGTCGGCATCCATCCCGTGCTGGCCGACAAATACGAAAGCTCCGAGACGATCGACGATCAGATTGATTGCGCCGCCGCCGATGGCCCAAACGATGTTCACCAAAAGGATCGTTGCCACGGGCGCATGGCTGACGATGTATGACCAGCCTTCACGCATGTCGGTCCAATAGCCGCTGTAAACACTGCGTCTCTCGACGACCGCCGAAGGCTTCGACTTCGTTGCCTCTTCCGGAACCAGCCACACCGAATACGCCGAGGCCAGGAACGACAGCGCGTTGATAATAAAGGCCACGTGGTATCCGAGCTTTGCGGAAGTCCAACCACCCAGCGCCGCACCCAACGACAGAAACAGGAAGCGAGATGAGAACATCAACGCGTTGCCCGGGAGCAGATCGCGTTCACCCGTGATGTTTGGCACGGCCGCGTTCTTGGCTGCTTCGAAGAATGCCCCGAAGAACGAGAGCAAAGCCGTGCAGAGATATGCTATCCAGATGTCCTCCGGGCGTCGCACCAGCAGAAACCCGAGCGCGACGACGACACGCAGGACGTCCGTAACGATCATCACCATCCGCCGCGACCAGCGATCGACAAACGCGCCTGCCAGCGGCGAGAAGAGGGTGAAAGGCACCAGGCGGAAGATCAGCATCAGCGTCGTGACTTCAGGCGCGGCATGCGATACGACACGCACCAATCCCAGCGCAGCAATGAAGTTGAACCAATTGCCGAGCTCCGAGATCACCTGCCCGAACCACAGTCTTCGGAAAGAGTGGTTGCGCCGCAGAAGCTGCATGTACGTTAGCGAGTCCATTGCTGTTTTCGTCTTGGGGCTTTGGTCCTAAATCAATAAGGCCGCCGAAAGTTTCCGGCGGCCCGCGATCTGCTTCGTTCTTCTCGAACGTCAACTGCCAACAAATCGCGGCGGCCGTTTTTCCAGAAATGCCGAGACGCCTTCGACGAAATCTTTCGTCTTACCCGACTCGATCTGCGCCTTTCGTTCCAGATCGAGTTGACTGCCTATGTCATTCACTGCGCTGGCATCCAACAATCGCTTCATCTGCGCGATGGCGGCGGTCGGGCTCTGCGACAGTCGGTCGGCGAGTTTCAACGCGTGTCCCATCAGTTCGGCGTCGGGTACGACCGAGTTGATCATGCCAATCTCTGCTGCGCGTTGTGCCGTTATCATATCGCCGGTAAACATTAACTCCGCTGCTCGTTTCCATCCTACGAGCCGCGGCAGGATAAATGTTCCGCCGCAGTCTGGCACGAGACCGATTTTTACAAAGGCCTGATTGAACTTCGCGCTCTCCGCTGCGATAACCAGATCACAGGCCAGCGCCAGATTACATCCGCCGCCGGCAGCGACTCCGTTGACTGCGGCGATGAACGGAACCGGCGTTTGACGGATCAACAGGATCGCTTCGTTCAAAATTCTCAACGGCTCGTCAAAAAATGCTTCCAGCCGTCCTTCCTTCCCCGCAATCTCCTGCATCTCGCGCACGTCACCGCCGGCACAAAACGCGCTGCCCTCGCCCGTCAAAACGATCACCCGCGCGCCGCCTGCAAGGGCCTCGGCAACTGCGGCCTTAAAGTCTTCGGCGACTTGCACCGTCAATGCGTTCAGTCGTTCAGGCCGGTTCAGGGTCAAAACACAGACTTGTCCGGCCAGCTCGAGTTTGATCGTGTCGTGAGCCATGCTCCTATTTATAAACGCGGATTTAACGAATGAGGTAGACCTTTTTTTGAGCGTTCTTTACCCGTCAATCGCGTAGAGAATCACCCGCGTCCCTAAAACTTACCTTCCCTGGTTGTTCTAAATCAATCAGTTCCGCTGTGCTGCTCTGTTGGCGCTGAAGCAATCACTGCACAGGACGGGTCTGCCCGACGAAGGCTTGAAGGGCACTGAATCCTGTTTGCCGCATTGATCGCAAGTGATGTCGAATCGCTGGCGTTCACCGGCTGGTCCTCTTGAGCCGCCAAAGTTGGCCCGCCGCGCATCGCGGCAGGGCTTGCAGCGTTTTGGATGCGTCAGATTACGTTCCCTGTAATACTCCTGTTCCCGTTCCGTAAATGTGAACGGAGTGTTGCACTCCGAACACGTGATTTCGAGGTCTGGCATCGCGGTTTCTCCACGAGGGGGAATCGAGGACGTTCCACCTCTTTGCTCTTCGGAGCGCTGGCGTCGCGTTTCTTTCATCCACGAAGTTATGGTGCGAAAGCGCTGTTTCTCAAACACTACGCCGAAAAGCTACGCGTCCCGACGGTTAATTGGCGCGAGTGTACTCCAGCAAATCACTCTATTCAAACTATTTGTGTGGCGGAAGATCGTCAGGAAATTCCTGATGTGTGGCGTCCGTGCCACACCTCGCGGCCCAATCCCTGATAAATAACCGGCACATGGGTTGCTCCTGATTGGACCGTAACATGGATCACTTATTGACCTAAGGCGCCCGACTTTTGATCAAACAGACTACGCTCGGCTCTCCAGTCGAAACTCACGGCATCGGACTGCACACGGCCGTTCCCGTCCATGTTCGGTTGGTCCCTGCCCCGCCTGACACGGGTTACGTCTTCCGACGCACAGATCTCGGTGGTTTCGAAATTCCGGCCACGGTCGAGTCGGTCGCGCATTGCGGTTATGCGACGACGTTGATGCGCACCGGCGTGATGCTCTCGACAGTCGAGCACCTGCTCGCGGCGTTGCGTGGTCTCGGCGTCGATAACGTCTTCATCGAAGTCGACAACCTCGAGATCCCGATCATGGACGGCTCGGCCGAAGATTTCGCCGAGATCATCGAACGCGCCGGTATCGTCGAACAGCCTTTGGCTCGGCGTGCTTTATTGGTTCGGGAACGCGTCTCGTTCGAACAAGGCAACCGCAGGATCAGCATCGAACCCGCCGATACTTATCAGATCGACTGTTTGATCGACTTCGCGCATCCGCTGATCGGAGTGCAGAGTCTGTTTGTGGAGTTGAGTGACGGTGCGTTCAGCCGCGACATCGCGGCGGCGCGCACGTTTGGTTTCACGGACGAGATAGAGACGCTGAGAAAAGCCAATCTCATTCGCGGCGGTTCTCTCGATAACGCGATCGTGTTGACGCCCGAGGGAATGTTGAACGAAACGGGTTTGCGTTTTCGCGACGAGTTCGTCCGCCACAAGATACTCGACATCATCGGCGACCTCGCGTTACTCGGCATGCCGATCATGGGCAAGGTCGTCGCCGAACGCAGCGGTCACATCATGCACGCGGGACTGATGTCAAAACTCCTGCGCGTCCGAACCGCGTGGGACATCGTCGATATGCCGGCCCGCGCCGCCGCTTAAAGTCCGCTCCTCACGATGTCGTGTACCCTGATCAGTCCAATACAGATCTGATCGTCATCTACAACCGGCAAGACTGAGATTTGCGAAGGGCGATCTTCCATGAGGCGCAGTGCGTCGAAGGCGAGGAGTTGCGGCGTCGCGACGGTTGGTTGCCGCGTCATGAAGTCGTCACAGGTAAGTTTGGCTAATGAATCGTGACTCGTGTGTTCTATCGCTCGGCGGAGATCGCCGTCGGTGATGATTCCAGCGAGGCAGCCTGATGGATCGACGACGCAAACAGCGCCGAGTCCGCCTCGACTGATCGCGCGGACCACTTCCACCCACGATGAACCGGTTGC
>DASRIM010000081.1:0-7527 GCA_035649995.1 Pyrinomonadaceae bacterium
TCACTAAACAGTGGCTGAAGACGCTGGCGCGCTACAAGTCAGGCGATTCCGTGCCGATCACCGTCAAACGCGATCGCAGAACGATCAAGACGAACCTTGTGTTGCGCGAGCCGGAAAGATTCGACTATCGAATTGAAGACAAGCCCGACGCCACGCCCGAACAAAAAACATTGAGAACCGCGTGGTTAAGAGGAACACGGATTTAAGGCACGATCACTTCAAGCGAATCCGGAGAGATCTCGAAACGCATCGGCAGCCCACCGATCAATTCACCGTCGATCTGGACGTGCGCGTTGCCGTGGGCCACCACCTTGTTGGTCTTCACAAACTGCACTTCAGGATTGTCTCGCGGCATTCCCTCACGCATCGCGTGCGACAACAGATGCAGGTAACGCAAGCGGCTCGACGTCTCGATAATGCAGACCTCAAATCCGGGTTGATCCAGTCGCGCTCCGGGCGTGATCGCAAGATCGCCGCCGTAGCGCGGCGCGTTTCCGATGGCCGCAAACGTCGCCGTGTACTCGCGCCCGTCGATCTCGAGCGTGAACGGATGCGGATCCCACCGCGCGAGATGACTAAGACCGGAAACCCAGAACGCTCCTCGACCGATACGCTTCTTCAACGACGGCTGCACGCGCCGCACGATCGACGCGTCGAGTCCGATCCCGGCCATCAGTGCAAAATGGCGCCGTACATTGTTCGTTTCGTCGATCGCCAGGCCGAGATGAATACGCCGCGACTTACCGCGCGCCGCGATTACCGTCGCTTCTTCTTCGTTCAGCGGCAGACCGAGTTCACGCGCAAGCACGTTCCCGGTGCCGCGAGGAATGATCGCAAGCCGGCCCCTGGTCCCGGCCAAGCCCTGAATTGCTTCGTTGATTGTTCCATCGCCGCCTGCGACGATGACGTCAGGCGATCCGTTACGCGAGGCGCGCGCGGCGAATTCGGCGGCGTCGCCAGGTCTCGTCGTCAGTTTGAGTTCGACGTCGAGACCGAGCGATTTCAACTGTGAGACTATTTCCTGGATAGGACGAAGCCGGCGCGATGCATAACGTCCGGTCTTCGGATTTGAAATCAGTATTGCCACAGACTTTCACTATTACTCCAACCGGTAATTTGGCGCCTCCTTCGTGATAATCACGTCGTGGACGTGTGATTCTTTCAAGCCAGCCGACGTAATGCGCAGGAAGCGAGTCTTCTCTTGAAACTCTGCGATGGTGCGGCAACCCGTGTAACCCATTCCGGAACGAAGACCGCCGACGAGCTGCGTCACCATGTCGGCGAGCGTCCCTTTGTAAGGCACGCGGCCCTCGATTCCTTCAGGGACGAGTTTCGATTCACTCGCCGTCATGTCCTGAGCGTATCGATCGCGGGAGCCTTCTCGCATCGCGCCGATCGAGCCCATCCCACGATAGGTCTTGAACGAACGACCCTGAAACAAGATCACTTCGCCCGGCGCCTCTTCAGTACCGGCAAACAACGATCCAATCATCACCACGTCGGCGCCTGCCGCAATTGCCTTAGCAACGTCGCCGGAAAACTTGACGCCGCCGTCTGAAATCACCGGAATGCCTTTGCTGCGTGCTGCCTGAACACAACTTGAAATGGCGGTTATTTGCGGCACCCCTGCGCCGGTCACGACGCGCGTAGTGCAGATCGATCCCGGTCCGATGCCGACTTTGATCGCGTCGACTCCGACGTCGATCAGCTCCTGCGCGCCCTCGGTCGTCCCGACGTTGCCGGCGATGAGATCCGTTTCCGGGTGGCGGCGTTTGATCTCGCGTACCGCATTGATGACGCGCGTCGAATGACCATGTGCGGTGTCGACGACGAGACAATCCACGCGCGCTTTCACCAACTCGTCAGCACGCTCCTGGTAATCGCCAGTGGCGCCAATCGCCGCCGCGACTCGCAGCCGGCCCAGATTGTCTTTCGCCGCTGACGGATACTTGATGGCCTTTTGAATGTCTTTGACAGTGATCAGTCCCTTGATGTGTTTGTCTTCGTCTACGACGAGAAGTTTCTCGATGCGGTGTTTCTGAAGAACGGCCTTCGCTTGATCTAACGTCGTGCCGACCGGAACCGTTACGAGCGGCTGCTTCGTCATCACTTCCGCAACGGGAATGTCGAACCGCGTTTCGAAACGAAGATCGCGATTGGTGATGATGCCGACGAGATGTCCGGTCTCGTCCACGACCGGAACGCCGCTGATATGAAATCGCTCCATCACCAGGAGCGCTTCGCGCACGGGACGATCGGGTCGAATCGTGACCGGGTCGACGATCATGCCCGATTCCGACCGTTTTACTTTATCCACTTCCTCTGCTTGCCGTTCGATGCTCAGGTTTTTGTGAATCACGCCGATGCCGCCTTGCTGCGCGAGCGCGATCGCCAGCGACGCTTCGGTGACGGTGTCCATCGCCGCCGAGCACAGCGGGATTTGCAAACGGATGTTGCGCGTGAATTGAGTGGCAGTATCGGTCTCGTGAGGGAGAACGTCAGATCGAGCGGGAACCAGGAGTACGTCGTCGAAGGTCAGTCCTTCGTAAATATCGGATGTGATCATGTTTTAGTAATGCGTGCTGGGCATTTTCCAGTAAGTCAAAATCGGTTGTCGGTGACCGGCCATTATACATAGATCCGTAGTATTCAGGGTTCTGCGGAGGATGGTTTTCAGCGCGCTTTTGAAACCAGTAGAGCGCCGCGAGTGCGGCGGCGGTCAGGATGGCGAGAATCAGCACCGCGAGAAAGACTGTTAACAACGGAGAACGCGTCGCGGGCGCGTCGGTGTAGACCTTCGACTGATGCGGGTGAGTGTTCACGTCGTCGGCCGACTCGCCATGTTCACGCAGATAACGGGTGTAGCCTTCGATGGCCTCGCTTTCGTCGTAGCCGACACATTTCGCGTAGGCTTTTATAAAGCTGCGATTGAAAACACCCCCGGGCAGGCGTTTGTAATCGTTCGCTTCAATGGCTTCGAGATAATGGACGGAGATGCGGGTCTGATCGCAGATTTCGCGCAAGCCGATACCGCGCTCCTCGCGGGCGAGTCGCAATTGTTCGCCGATACTCGCTGCCATCTCCAAGTCGCTCGTGTCCAGGCCGTTGCCAGGTTGGACCGCCGCTAGTACGAAAGCGCACAACTCCCACTTTTTCTGCACTATAGCTTGCGCTGCTAAACGGTGTCAAACTTTTGCGTCTTAAAAGATTTGCGTCTCTTGCTTCTTGTCGCCCGCGGTGGTACGGTGACGCCAATAGTGACCCGATACAGTCGCTTTTAATTTCTACAATTACAAAGTGAGGATCAAAGAGATGCCCCTGGAAGCACTCGGAATGGTTGAGACCAAAGGATTCGTGGGTGCAGTTGAGGCCGCCGATGCGATGGTCAAAGCAGCGAATGTACAACTGCTCGGTAAGGAGTACATCGGAGCAGGCTATGTGACGATCTTCGTGCGCGGCGACGTGGGCGCAGTGAAAGCGGCGACTGATGCGGGCGCGGCTGCGGCGCGGCGGGTCGGCGAGTTGATCAGCGTTCACGTCATTCCACGGCCGCATGCCGAGGTCGAGCGTGTGCTTCCGGTTAATGGGCGCACCGGTTTGAGCCCCGATGAGCAAGCGCTGCAAGGCGGACCGCGCGGACAACTCAGCCAGGGAGATCAAGGACGTTCGCTCGGCGCCGGCACGCGCGAAGCGAATAAAGAGAGAACGAGATAGAACTCGGATTGGATTTCGTCATGTCGGTCGACAAGGATTTAGTTTCCGTACAACAGGCGCGCGATCTGGTCGAGGCGGCGCACCGCGCGCAAGCTCAGGTGGCGCAGTTTGATCAGGAAAAGATCGACCGCATCTGCGAAGTGATGGCCGGCGCGGCGCTCCGTGAATCGGCGCGTCTCGGAGCGATGGCCGTCGAAGAGACTGGTTACGGCATTCCGGCTGACAAACAAGAGAAGAACCGATTCGCCGCCGAAGACGTCTGGAACTACTTTCGCGGCCTGCGCACCAGGGGCGTTGTTTCCGAGTCGAAAGACGTCGTCGAAATCGCCAGTCCACGCGGCGTCGTAGCGGGCATCATACCTTCCACGAATCCCACGTCCACGGCGATTTTCAAAATTCTGATCGCGATCAAGTCGCGTAACGCGGTCGTGCTGTCGCCGCATCCATCGGCGGCCAAGTGCATCAACGAAACCGCGCGCGTGATGCGCGAGGCAGGCGTGAAAGAAGGACTCCCGGCCGACGCGATCGCTTGCATGACAACGGCGACGATCGAAGGCACTGAAACGTTGATGAAGCACAAGCAGACGGCGGTGATTCTCGCGACCGGCGGAATCGGGCTCGTTCGCGCTGCTTATTCATCCGGCAAGCCGGCATTCGGCGTTGGTCCAGGCAACGTCCCCGTTTGCATCGAGCGCACTGCCGATGTGCCTAAGGCCGTCCAGGATATTTTGACCGGGAAGTGTTTCGACAACGGAACGATCTGCGCTTCAGAGCAAGCCGTCGTGTGCGACGCACCGCTCGAGCAAGCAGTGCGCGAACAGTTCAAGCTTCAGGGCGCACACTTTCTTTCCGCTGCCGAAGCGGATCAACTCGGGAAAGTCGTCGCAACTCCACAGCGATCTCTGAATCCGGCGATCGTCGGCAAGTCAGTGGAAGTGATCGCGAAGATGGCCGGACTCAACGTGCCGCCGGGAACACGCTGCTTGATGGCCGACGTGGGCGGCGTCGGACGCGACTATCCGTTATCGATGGAGAAACTGTCTCCGATTTTGGCGTTTTACGTGGCCGATGGTTTATCGGCATGCGCGCAACTCAGCCAGCAGGTGCTTGGCTACGGCGGCATGGGCCACACTGCCGGCATTCACACGCGTTCGCGTGAAGCGGCCGTCAGGTTTGGCGCCGACATGCCTGCATCGCGCATCACCGTCAACACGCCGACGACGCACGGCGCGATCGGTTTCTCGACGGCGCTGCCGCCGTCGATGACACTGGGTTGCGGTTCGTGGGGCGGCAACGTCACTTCCGACAACGTCTCGCCGTTGCACTTGATGGACATCAAGCGGGTCGCTTTTGAGACGCGTCCGGTGAAGAGCATTCGACCTGCGGCAGGCGTGCAGCACGTCGCGAGCACTCCGCAGCCGGCGCGAGCAAAAGAGCCTGCATTCGCAGGCGGCCAGATTGATCGACAGGAGATTGCCGCGATCGTCGATCGCTTCCTGGCCGGCAAGCGAGTCGAAGCTCCGGCAGTTTCTTCGCCATTACCGAAGCCGGAGATCGAATCGGAAGCGGGCAGCATGTACACCGCTCCGCCTCCGCCTCCAGTGGCCACCGAGCCGGTGACTAAACCCAAACCTCCGGCGCCGGCGGCGACGAATGGCAACAAAGCGGCAGTAGATTTTGTCAGCGAAGAAGACGTTCGGCGCGCGATTCAAAAAGGCGAGAAGATCTATATCAACGCAAGAACAATCATCACACCCGCGGCGCGCGATATGGGCGAGCCAGCGGAAGTGTTCGCGAAGGTATAATCAGTGTTCCTGGGAAAGGTAGTAGGCACCGTCTGGTCCACCAAGAAGACGCCGGATCTCGAAGGCGTCAAGTTTCTGATCGTCCATCCTTACGATCTGGACAAGGAACCAAATCGAAACATCGTCGTCGTGGCTGATCGGCTTGGCGCTGGAACCGGCGAAATGGTGATGTGCGCCTTTGGCAAGGCGGCGCGAACGGCGATCGGTAACCAGGACATGTCGATCGAAGCCGCTGTCGTCGGCATCGTCGATCGAGTGGACATCAACGAGACTCTGTCAGAGGAGATGCGCGACGCCGCGCGGCGGCTCGCCCAGGAGAATGGCCGCCCATAGCATCCGATATTTGACTACTCAGCACCAACCACGAACACTGTCACTTCCAAATGGCCAATGAAGATTTGATTTATCGCATCACTCGCGCGGTTTACGAGCGCCTCGGCGCCGCTGCGAATGAACAGATGGTTGAACAGTTGGTCACGGACATCTACCGCGAAGTCGACGCGTCCGCTTCGATCCGTTCGACGAGCCCCACTGCTTCAACCGTCTCGCCAGATGAAGGATCTTCCTCGCGCATGGTCATATCCGTGTTCGGTCTCGATCATCCGGGTATCGTGGCGGGCGTTTCGCAGATACTTGCCGAGGCTGCATGCAGTATCATCGACATCAATCAAACTGTGGTGCAGGGAAAATTCGCGATGGTGATCATTGCCGACACATCGCGGGCCCGCGAAAGCACGGCGGAACTGAAGGACCGGCTGCGTCAGGGTGGAGAGAACCTGGGCGTGCGGATTTACGCACAACGCGAAGACCTCTTCAACGCCATGCACCGGCTTTGAAATCTCCTTATGTCTGAACCTGAAATTGCCCGCCGCTGTAGTGCCTGTGGTATTTCCGTGCGCCAGAGCGCGATGTTCTGTCCACAGTGCGGCAATCCAATAGTGAAGCAGCAGACGACAACGGAAGTTGCGCACACAGCGCCGACTCAGGCCCTGCGGCCGGTTACCACCGCCGACGATTCGCCGCCGCAACATTCGCAAACTACGCCAACGCAACCGGTCCATCCACCACCATCTCAACCTGTTTCCGCACTGACGGGAGTCGCCGACAACGTGCGCGATCGAGTGGAAAAGATACGTCACGTTTCGAGCGTCGTTATCGATCAGGCAGCTTACGATCCGAGTCTGCGCTTTCTCCTCGTCGCCGCGGTTTTGTTCGTGTTGTTCGTCATACTCGTGATTATCAGCAAAGTGCTCGGTTAGATTGATGGAATACACGCAGGCCGAAATACTTCAAACCGTCGCCATGACTGAAATGGAGCACCTCGACGTGCGGACGGTCACGCTCGGTCTCAGTCTGCTCGACTGTAGCAGCGACTCCATCGCGACCATCGCGCAGAAAGCAGGCGACAAGATTCGCACGACGGCTGCTCGGCTCGTGAAGACCGTCGACGAGATTGGCGACGAGTTCGGCATCAGGGTCGCGAACAAACGTATCTCCGTCACTCCGATTTCGTTGCTGACTGAAGGCGCGAAAGGCGATCCGGTGCAACTCGCTCGAGCGATCGACGACGCGGCGGGCTCAGTCGGCGTCGACTTTCTCGGCGGCTATTCGGCGCTGGTCCAAAAAGGCACGACGCAATCCGAACGTCAATTCCTCGACTCAATTCCGGAGGCGCTCGCGACGACGCAGCGTTTGTGTTCTTCCGTTAACGCGGCGACGACGAGGGCGGGGATCAACATGGACGTCGTGGCCCAGGTTGGAAGGATCATCAAGGACGCCGCCGAGAAGACGCGCAACGAGGGCGGGCTGGCATGCGCGAAGTTCGTCTGTTTCGCGAACGCCGTCGAAGACAATCCCTTCATGGCAGGTGCGTTTCATGGCGTGAGTGAAGCCGAGGCTGTAATCAACGTCGGCATTTCCGGTCCGGGCGTGGTCCATCACGCGGTCAGGCACGCTGACGGAAACCTGCCGCTCCAGGATCTCGCGGAAACGATCAAGAAACTGTCTT
>DASRIM010000082.1:0-2522 GCA_035649995.1 Pyrinomonadaceae bacterium
GGCAATGAGTCGAGCAACGCGACAACAGCGACGTCTGCGCCGCAAGCCTGAAGCTGTCGCGCTATCTCGAAAGCGACTACGCCGCCTGTCGACCAGCCGCCGAGAAGGTATGGTCCATCCGCCTGGACCGCGAGGATCGCGTCTACGTATTTCGCCGCGAGTGACTCGACTTCCATAGCTTCGTCTGTTCGTTGAAGCGCATAAACAGGACGCTCCGTCCCGAGTGCGCGCGCCAGGGCGAAGTAAACGGCGACGCTGCCGCCCGCCGGATGTACGAAAAACACCGGCGTCAACGATCCGTGAGGTTGAATCGCGACGAGCGGCGTAGACTCAGGAAGAGTTTCCTGACGCAGGAGCGTGGCAAGCGATTCAATCGTCGGCGCCCTGAAAACGGCCGCTACATCCAAACGCTTTCCGGTAACGTCTTCGACACGCGCCAACAGCGGCACGAGCAGCAGCGAATGTCCTCCGAGCTCGAAAAAGTTGTCGCGCACGTCCGGTTGAACGTGCAGCAAATCTTCCCAGATGCCTGCCAGTTGCGACTCCAGCAGATCGCGTGGGCCAACGCGTTCGCCAACACGTTCAAGCTGCGTCCCCTGCCGTGCTCGAAGCGCAGCTCGATCCACTTTTCCGCCGGCCGTCAGCGGCAATTCATCGAGGACTACAAAAAGCGACGGCGTCATGTAGCCCGGAAGTCGTTGCGCCGCGAACATGCGCAGTTCTTCACCCGATACAGGAGTCCGCGGCTCAACGTAAGCGATGAGCCGCTCGCCGTCAGTTACCACTGCCGCGTTGGCGACGGACGCATGCTGTTTGAGTGTCGCTTCAATCTCGCCCGGCTCGATCCTGAGCCCGTGAAGCTTCAACTGCTCGTCACGCCGCCCGAGAAACGTGATGTTTCCGTCGCGTAAAAAACGGCCCATATCGCCCGTTTTGTAAAGCCGCGCGCCGGGTTCGGCGCCGAATGGATCGGGAATGAATTTCTCCGCGGTCAATTCGGGCCGGCCGAGATAACCACGCGCGACGCCCGCGCCGCCGATGTGCAACTCTCCGGCTGCGCCAACCGGCACGGGATTGAGGTATTGGTCCAACAAGTAGATCTGCGTGTTGGGGAACGGCCGGCCGACAGGCGGATCGCCGTCGTGCCTGTCATCGTATTCGTATACCGCGGCGCCGATCGTCGCTTCAGTTGGACCATAACCGTTGATGAATCGCTTTCCGCGCGACCAACGCACGGGGATCTCCGCCGGACATCGTTCGCCGGCCGAGACGACTGTCTCCAGCGCCGGCCATTCGTCGGGCGATAACACGGCGAGCATCGACGGCGGCAACGTCGCAACCGTGACTTTCTGTTCTCGCGCGTACTCGGCAAGCCGCCGGCCTGACAACAACGTTTCGCGGCTTACGAGACACAGGCGAGCGCCCGTCGTCAGTGCAGTAAGAATCTCCTGAACTGAGCCGTCGAAAGTCAAAGACGCAAACTGCAACACGCAGCTTTCCGGTCTAACGGGAAACACCTGGACCATCGCGGCGATCGAATTGCAAACACCGCGATGCGCGATCACGACGCCTTTCGGCGTGCCGGTCGAGCCGGAGGTATAGATTACGTACGCGGCATTGGCCCCATCGGTGCGGTTTTCAGGATTGTGGATTGAGTTCTTGTCCGCTTCGTCGAACGTTCGCTCGGTCACCACGACAGAGATGCGCGCGTCATCCATGACGTAGGCCAGCCGCGCGCGCGGCGACGCCGGATCGAGCGGAACATAAGCGCCGCCCGCTTTGAGGATCGCCAGCAGCGCAACGATCATTTCCGGCGAACGGTGCGGCATCAAGCCAACGAACGTTTCCGGCCCCACGCCGATCGACATCAAGTAGTGTGCGAGTTTGTTCGCCTGCTGATTCAATTGCGCGTAGGTCAGGAGGCGTTCTTCGAAAACGATGGCAACCGCTTCAGGAGTGCGTTCAACCTGTTCTTCAAAGCGGCGATGGATGCAGAGCTCACCGGTTAACTCCTTGCGGGTGTCGTTCCATTCAACCAGCAACTGCCGCAACTCGGCCGCGGTCAACAGCGGCAGCGCGCTGATTCGGCAACCGGGATCAGACACGACGCCTGTAAGCAAAATCTTGAAATGCTCGGCCATTGATTCGATCGTCGATTGGTCGAACAGGTCGGTGTTGTAGACCAGCGCGGCCTCGAGCTGCCCGGCGGCTTCAGTCACATCGAGCGTGAGATCGAATATCGCGCGCGTTGTCTTTATCTCGGCCGGTCTGATCACGAGTTCCACGGGACGCGACGCAGTCTCCGGCGTGTTCTGAAGCGCGAACATCACCTGGAACAACGGATTGCGGCTCACGTCTCGCACGGGGCGCAGTTTTTCAACCAGCATCTCGAACGGCAGGTCCTGATGCGCGTAAGCGCCAAGCGAGACCTCGCGTACGCGCGCCAACAATTCGCGGAACGACGGATCGCCCGAGAGATCTATTCGCAGCGCGAGCGTGTTGACGAAGAAGCCGATGAGCGG
>DASRIM010000083.1:0-13022 GCA_035649995.1 Pyrinomonadaceae bacterium
GCGACGATCGTTTGCGGCCATGTTATTCCCGGCGGCGCGACGTGATCGAGTGCCATCGTCAACGCTTCCGCCTGTCCCGAAGACGACACCTGTTGCAGCGTCGGGAAAGGAATCAGTCCCGTGAAGACCGCGGCTACAACCACGTAGAAGATCGTGCAGACAATCAGCGAGCCGATGATGCCGATAGGCAGATCGCGCGCGGGGTTCTTCGTCTCTTCGGCGACCGTCGAGACCGCGTCGAATCCGATGTAAGCAAAAAAGACCAGCGCTGCGCCGGCGAACGTGCCGCCCCATCCCTGCGGTTGGAACGGGCGCCAGTTCGCAGCCATTTGTGAAGGCGAAACGAAGTAGAGCGCGGTGCCGATGAAGAACAGCAGCACGAGCACCTTGATGAGCACCATGCCGGCGTTGAAGTTTGCCGACTCCTTGATTCCCCAGACCAGGATGATCGTGATCAGTGCGACGATTGCGAATGCCAGAAAGTTGAAAATGATGGGAATCCCGCCAATTACGGGTGCAGCGCCAAACAACTCTGCATACTCCGCCGGATTTTCCGTTCTCAACAGCATCGCGGAGCGATAGTCCGCGGCAAGCCAGTGCGGAAAATGGATGCCGAGGTTTATCATCAGTTTGTGGAAATACTCCGCCCAACTGATCGCGACGGCGACGTTTCCAATCGCGTATTCGATGATCAAGTCCCAACCGATGATCCACGCGACAAGCTCGCCCATCGTCGCGTAGGAATACGTGTACGCGGATCCGGAGATCGGGACCATCGAGGCGAGCTCGGCGTAGCACAGCGCCGTAAATCCACAGACGACGGCAGTGATCACGAAGGAGAGCATCAGCGACGGTCCGGCGCCGGGTCGTCCCGCAGCAGCGTCGCCGGCAGCCGCGGAACCGACAGTGGCGAAAATTCCCGCGCCGATGATCGCGCCGATTCCGATCAGGGTTACATTGAACGCGCCGAGTGTGCGTTTCAGTGAGAAGCCGGGGCCTCCGGCGGCTGCCAGAATGTCGTCAAGGTTCTTGGTGCGAAACAGTCCTCGAAGCAATGTGTTGCCTCCGTGGAAGGGGTTTAGAATTCACTTGCTTGGCGTTACAACTGTGGCGAGCGGAGTTTGGCATTTGTTCGGATCGGCGGTCAACCCTTGAAAGTTAAAACCACCTGATCTAGTTTGTCGGTGAATAAAGCAATGTATCCATTCAGAAATATCCTGTTTCCGACCGATTTTTCTCTCCACGCGCATGCGGCGCTGAAGTATGCGGCGGCATTTGCGCGCGAAGGGCGCGGCCGCGTCGTGCTGTTGAACGTTCAGGACGCGAAAGTCCCGGCGAATCTGGTGACGCTTCCGGAGTATGTTTTCGACGACGAGAGCAACAAGTGGCTGCTGGAGCTTCGTACGCAGATGAAAACCCTGCTCGCCGATCCTTTGCTTCACGGCGTTGACGCGGAACCGGTGCTGATCGAGGGCGATCCGGCCGAGAAGATCGCTCAAGCAGCCGTCGACTACGAAGTGGATCTGATCACGGTCGCCACTCGCGATCGCAATCGGCTGTCGCGCGCGTTCGGCGGTTCACTTGCCGAGGCCGTCGTTGCAGATTCGCCGGCTGCCGTGCTCGTTGTGCGTCCGCCGCAACACGATTTCGTCGAGCATCGCGGCGGCCAGACCAGCATTCGTCTGAATCGCGTGTTGCTGGCTACGAACTTCCGGCCATCGTCCGCTGCCGCCACGCAGCTCGCGACCGGAATCGCGCAGCAACTCGGTGCCGAGCTGCACGCCGTCTATGTGCTCGGAGATTACTTCGAACAGATCTCGGCGATATTTCCCGAGGGCGGTTTTGCCGCGCTGACTCGGCTGCGCAGTCACGTTGAAGAACGAATGGCTAATCTGTCGCGAACCAGCTCCATGCCCGCGGAGACGCACATCGCCGAAGGACGGCCGTACCAGGAGATCGTGAAACTGGCCGCGTCGATCGATGCCGACATCGTAGTGTTGGGAACGGCGGTTCATGGTTCGTTGTTTGGCAACAATCCCGTGCTCGGATCGGAGATTGAACGAGTGATCCGAAACTCGCCGTGTCCCGTGTTGTGTGTTCCGGCGGCGAAAGTCGTCACGCCGCTGCCGGCGTTTGTAACGCAGGCTGTACCTCAGACGTAAAAAAACTTAGATCGGAGTTATTGATGAACTTGAAAGCAATAATACTTTTCGCCGCGTTAGTGTTCGCGGGCTGCAATGCGGTTGACACCGAGGTCAACAGCAAGAACCACAATGCGAACAACGCGAACAACGCGAACAACGCGACACCGGCGGAGGCGCAAACGGCCGACAACGTGAAGCGCGTCACGACTGCCGAACTCGACGAGCTGATGAAGCAGGGGAAAGTCGTCGTCGTGGACGTAAGGAGCCAGACGATGTACGACGCGGGTCACATTCCGGGCGCGAAGTTGATCCCGGTCGGCGAGATCGGAAACCGCGCCAACGAGCTGCCGAAGGACAAGCAAATAGTCACCTACTGTTCTTGACCGCGCGAACAAACGTCCGCCGGTGCGGTGGGCACTCTCAAGACGAAGGGTTTCGAAAACGCAGCAGCACTCCTTGGCGGCTTTCAGACGTGGGAGAAAGAAGGCCGGCCGGTTGATAAGAAGAAGTAACCACAGACGGCCACGTGAGATCCGCCAGAGGACCTGCCGAGGTCCAGGCGAAGGGCACAAAAGCGAATGATTGAACCGTCAGCGCCGATTCAGTGGGCCAAGGTCATTGACCATACCCGCTGCATCGGCTGTCACGCCTGCACGACGGCTTGCAAATCAGAAAACCTGGTGCCGCTCTCGGTCACGCGCACGTACGTCAAGCACGTGGACGTCGGCGTGTTTCCGCAGGCGCGCCGGGCGCATCAGGTCACTCGCTGCAACCAGTGCGCGCACGCGCCATGCGTCACCGCGTGCCCGACGACGGCGATGTTCAAGCGCGCCGACGGGATCGTCGATTTCGACAAGTCGATCTGTATCGGCTGCAAGGCATGCATGGCGGCGTGTCCGTACGACGCGATCTTCATCAACCCGGAAGATCATTCGGCGGAGAAGTGCAACTTCTGCGCGCACCGCATCGACATCGGACTCGAGCCGGCGTGCGTCGTCGTTTGTCCGACGCAGGCGATTCTCGTCGGCGACATGAACGACAGCGACTCGTACGTCGCGCAGATCGTGAATCGTGAAGCAGTCGCGGTGCGGCGTCCGGAAAAAGAGACGCTGCCGAAGCTGTTTTATAAAGGCGCGCACCAGGCGACGCTCGATCCGTTGGCGGCGCGCCGTCCTGAAGGCGGGCTCTTCATGTGGAGCGAGCAACAGGCCGGCACCGACCTCGTCGTTTCAGGAAACCCAAACTACAACAACTCATCCGCGGCGGCGCTCTTGTCGTACGACGTCGCACACTCGATACCGTGGGACTGGCGCGTCAGTCTTTATACATGGACCAAGGGAATCGCGTCCGGAGTCTACCTGGTTGCGTCGCTGCTGGTGCTGCTGGGGGTTCTCGGCGCGAACAGCTTTGCATGGCTGTGGGCCACGCCGATCGTGTCGGGCGCGTTTCTCGCGTTCACGGGCGGGTTGCTGCTCTGGGATCTCGAGCATCCGGGACGTTTCTATCTGATCTTCACGCGGCCGCAGTGGCGTAGTTGGTTGGTGAAAGGCGCGTTTGTGATCGCGGGTTACACGCTCGTGCTCGTGGCGCACTTCCTCGCGAGTTGGGCCGGATCGGCGTCGGTGCAGAAGTGGTTGATGATTGCGGGGATTCCGTTGTCCGTGATCACGGCGGTCTACACGGCGTATCTCTTTGCGCAGGCGAAGGCCCGCGACATGTGGCAGAACCCGCTGTTGCCGCCGCACTTGTTCTTTCAAGCGGTGTTGGCGGGTTCGGCGGTGCTGTTGCTGGTGGTTGCGTTGTTCAGTGGTGGCTCGAGATCTGTCGAAGAGTTTCTCGGTTTTAGACGCACGGAGACGGTTTGGCTGTTATGGACACTCGCGATCTCCAGTTTCATTCATCTGCTGATGGTTTGGGGCGAGGTCTCGTTGACGCATCCGACGGCGCATGCGCGCGTGGCAATCTGGGAGATGGTGAAGGGACGTTACAAGAACGAGTTTTGGATGGGCATCATACTTTCGCTGCTTGGCGGACTGCTCCCGTTTCTCACGATGCTCAACGTTTTGGATAGCTCGCTGGACGTTGCCGGCGCGCCCGTCGCCCTCATCGGCCTCATGCTTTTCGAAAACGCCTACGTCCAGGCCGGGCAGTCTGTGCCGCTGGCGTGAGATGGCTGCAGGCTCACAAACGCTCAAATTTACGCGTTACTATCGGAGCGCAGCACCGGGCCAAGGTCCGGAAGCGCCCCGCATGTGCGGGGCGAGCCCGCTGCGCCGAACGAATTTGTGAGCGTGGCTCAATGAGTTGGAGTTGATTTGCATGTACATTAAGCAACGTCTATTTGCTCTTGTGATGATTATCGGGTTTATTGGTCTGACCTATTACAACTGGCAACAGCTTTGGGACGACGGGCGTTATTCGTTGAAAATGGCCGCGTTTGGGCCGGTGGGAGTGGTTGGCGGGTTCTTTATACTGTTGTTTCCGACGATGGCTGGACCGCCGCAGACGACGCGCGAACGGCTGCTGTTGCTCGGAGTGTTCGTCGTGGGCCTGGCCGCGGGACTGGTTAACTGGTACTTGATGGATCCGGGCTTCTTCGGTATCTGAATGTAAAGAAATACAAGGGGGGACGGATGGACATACTGTGGGAGGAGTTGAGCGCGGGGTTTCCCGATGGCGGGCAGTTGATCCGCGTGGTGCTCCGAGTTGTCGCGGCCACGTTACTCGGCGCAATCGTCGGCTTTGAACGCGAGAAAGCCGGGAAGCCCGCGGGCCTGCGCACGCACATACTCGTCTGTCTCGGCACTGCCGTCGTGGTGCTTGCGTGTTCCGGCGCGCGGATGGACCTCGCCGGATTGTCGCGCGTGATTCAGGGCATCGTGACCGGCATCGGTTTTATCGGCGCGGGTTCAATACTCAAGTTGGAAGGGGAGCGCGACATCCGGGGACTGACCACGGCCGCCGGCCTGTGGATGACTGCCGCCATCGGCATCGCCGTGGGTCTGGGAGAACTCGGCCTCGCCGTCATCACCACGGCGCTGACACTCATCATCCTCGCGGTGGTGCATGTTTTGGAAATTCGAGCGGAAGCTCGCGCCGGTGAGAAGCCAAAGAAGGAGGCTTAGGCCGGCTGTGGTATCTTTTCAGCGAAGCGTGAATTTTTGTTTTAGGTACTGATCAAGTTATGTGTCGAAATATTAAAACCCTGCACAATTTCAAGCCGCCGGCGACGGATGAAGAGATCCATGCGTCGTCGTTGCAGTTCGTCCGGAAGCTGAGTGGTTTCACGAAGCCGTCGAAGGCGAATGAGGAAGCGTTCAATCGTGCCGTGGACCAGGTGGCCCAGGCTGCGCACGAACTGCTTGATTCGCTGGTGACGACCGCGCCGCCTCGCGATCGCGACGTCGAGGCTGCGAAGGCGCGAGCCCGCTCCGCGGAACGGTTTCAGTCGCCGGTTGCGGCGTCGAGGTAGGCGAGGTAGCCGGGACGAAGGCCCAACACCGAAACAATGAGAACGATTCGTGGCCGGACATCTTCGTCATCGAAGATTTCTTTGGGGCGGACGTGTATGAACGCATCGTCGCCCAGATGAGCATCGCTGCGGGGCGAGCGTCGGTTGTTTATGGCAGCACGCAATCGGGTACCGTCGATGAGAGTTCACGACGATCGCTGAGGCTGACGCCGCTCGCTGAGACCGCCGAGTTAGTCGTTAACAAACTGCGGGAGTGCATGGACCGCATTGCGCGGCATTTCGGCGTGGAGCTGGGTGAGTGTGAAGAGCCGCAGTTTCTTCGTTACAAAACGGGCGACTTCTTTGTGGCCCACCAGGATGGCAACACCGGGCTGCTGCGTCTCGACACGGAGCGGCGGCGCGTGTCGACGGTGATACTTTTGGGCCGCGAATCAGACTCGCCTGAGACTGGGCCAAATGTTTACTGCGGCGGGTCGCTTGTGTTCACTAATCTCGCGGCGCCGCCGGAGTTGGCGAAGTTTCGCATGGTTGCCGATCCCGGAACGCTGATCGCCTTCCGTTCCGAAACCACGCATGAAGTAACCCCAGTGACGCACGGCGAGCGTCTCTCGATCGTTAGCTGGTACCGCTGATTAATCCGTCTTTCCACTGAGGGCGGAAATAGCTTAAATTCGGCAACCAGCGATCTTGGTTGAACCCAGCGGAGGTCTTATGAGTATAACCATGGATGCGGTTTCCGCGACCTCTTCTCCCCGCCAAACAAGGGCTTATCAAACGATCCTGATCGGCGGCTTAATTGCCGGAACTCTCGACATTACGGCGGCCTGCCTGCAAGCGTGGCTGCGATCAGCGACGACTCCGATTCGCGTAGGACAGTTCATCGCCAGCGGCGTGCTCGGGCGAGCCGCGTTCTCCGGCGGCACTAAGACCGCGCTACTCGGAATTGCGTTTCACTACTTGATCGCCACCACGGCCACCGCGGTCTTTTATTTTGCAAGCCGCAAGGTGCGCTTCCTCGTGGAACGTCCGATCTCGATGGGTTTGCTCTACGGCGTGTTCGTTTACCTGTTCATGAACTTCGTTGTCATACCTCTGTCGGCGATTCAACGCACCGGCGGCGCGACGTTGTCGAACCGCGTCGTTAGCGCGCTGATCATCATGTTCTGCGTTGGACTGCCCATCGCGCTGATCGTTCGCCGCTTTTCGAAGTAGCCGATGCCGGCTGTCGTATCGTTTATGTGCGGGAAGAGGTGAACCTGCGTTCGTCGATAGCCGTAATAAAACTGTCATGTATTGTCCAAACTGCGGCGCTAAGACATCAACTGAGCAAAAGTTTTGTCGTTCCTGCGGGCTCGGGCTCGAGAAGATCGCGCTATCGCTCACGGAGCAACTTCCCACGCGCGTGGACGAGCACCAGTTGTCGCAGAAAGAGCGGTACGAGCGGCTTGGTGTCGCGGCGTTGAGTGTGTTTGGCGCGGGCGTGCTGGGGCTGATTCTCTATGGGATTGTCTACAAGCTCATGGTTACGCAGGGAAAGCTCATTGCCGGGTTGGGATTTCTCGGGTTGATCATCATGTTGGGCTGCGGGATCCTCTCGACAATCCTGTTCGCAAAAGCGAAAGAGGCTGAAGAGGCGGCAGGTAAGCGACAGATTTCTGATGCGAAGGTTGCCAACGTTTCTACAACCCCCACGAAAGAACTCCTGACGGAAGGCAACTTCGAACCTGTTCCCAGCGTGACTGACCGAACTACTGAACTGTTGGCGGTTGAGAAGAGCAAGACTCACGACCGCTGATTTGCTCTCTCCGCGTTTATTCAGAAAGGAAAGATCCATGAAACGATCGATGTTTCTCTTCGTGCTTCTCGCTTGCATGTTCGGTTCGGCGTTTGCAGTAAAGGCGCAGACTCCTGCGCGTCCCACGTCCGAACAGTCGCTACAGGAATTGGTTACTGAAGTGCGACAGCTTCGCGCGACGCTTCAGCGCATGAATGTGGCTGTCTACAAAGGCCAGGTGCTGCTCGAGCGTTTGAAGTTGCAGCAGGAGGACATGACGCGGATCTCACGCGAGTTGGCGGAAACTCGTGAGAGCATCTACAGCGCGAGAGTGGAACATTCCAAGCTTAGAGAACACGTTAAGCTCCTGAAGGAGGGCGTTGAATCCGGCGCGCGGCATTCGAGTGAGTTAGCTACCGCTAACAGTGAGCTGGAAGAGGTCATTCAGCGTCAAGAAAGGTTGATGGCCCGAGAGACGCGGCTTGCGGCGGAGCTCGAAACTGCGCGCACAGCACTCCAGGATCTGAACCACAAGTTAAACTTCCTCGTGGACATGGAGATGGCGCCCAAATGAGAATGCGCATCGCGATCGTTTTGATCCTTGGCGCGTCGCTTTTGACGTCCTCAGTATCTTCACAAACGCGATCGTCCTCTGTGAAAGCGCTCGTCGGCGGGACGCTGATCGACGGCTTTGGGAGTAAGCCGATTCGCAACAGCGTCGTGATCATCGAAGGCGAGCGCATCAAGGCCGTGGGCCAGGTTGGAACGCTTGCTGTACCTGCCGGCGCGGAAGTGATTTCGACCGAAGGCATGAGCGTGCTGCCTGGTCTGTGGGACATGCACGTCCACCTCATGATCAACGGCCACAGCGACTACGCGCATTGGGACAAGACTTACCCGCCGCAGATGGAACGCGTAATCATGCCCGCGTCAGCGCGGCAACTGTTGCTGGCCGGCGTAACGAGTGCGCGCGATCTTGGCGGGCCGCTCGAAGCGAGTCTCGCCGTGCGCGATCGCATTCGCAAAGGTGAGATACCTGGGCCAACGCTTTACGTCTCCGGACCTTTTATTCAGCACGAGCCGTATCCGGGCACTGATTACGTGCGCTGGGGCGTGAAAGGCGTCGACGACGCGCGTGCGAAGGTGCGCAAACTTGCGGAGGCGGGCGTCGACGTTATCAAGCTGATCGATCAGGATCAGATGACGATGGAGGAAGTGCAGGCCGTCGTTGACGAAGCGCATCAGCGCAAGTTGCCTGTGGTTGCGCACTCGCATCGTCCGGAAGAGATTCGTCGCGGATTGCTGGTGGGCGTCGACTGTTTCGAGCACACGGGGCTTGCGACAGCGCCTGAGTATCCGGCTGATGTGATTGCGATGATCCGCGAGCGGACGGCGAAGATGAGTCTGGGACCGTTGTTTTGGACGCCGACGGTGCAGGGTCTTTTGAATTACGAGTACGTGCGCGACAATCCGGAGCAGCTTGACGATCCTTCGTGGCAGGTGGGACTGCCGCAGTCGATCGTGGACGACATCAAGGCGTCGTTAAAGAACCCCGGGCAGCTCTCGTACTATCAGATCACGCCGCTACGCCGTCCCACGCTTGCCCGCAAGATCCAACAACTTTCCGAATCCGGCGTCGTGCTGTTGATCGGTACGGACAGCGGCATTCCGATGAACTTCCACAGCCAGACCACCTGGCGCGAGTTGGACGCGTGGGTAAACACCTTCGGCATCGACCCGATGGTCGCCATCCGCGCGGCCACGTATTGGCCCTCGGTCGCGATGAAGGTTTCGGATCGCGTCGGGACCATCAGCGAGGGCAAATACGCCGACATCATCGCCGTCCGCGGCGACGTCCTTCGTCACATCGATCTATTGCAGGACGTGGATCTCGTAATCAAACACGGCCGGCGATATCGTTGATTTATTGAGAAAATGATATAAAGACCACGAGAGCAACGGAACTTGGCCGCGCGGTCCTCACGCTCAATCGTCTCGACTTCAAACGCTTACACCATCAAATCCCAAACCATGCTGGAATAATCATCTGCACGGAAGATCCGGATCGATTGGGGCAGGCACAACGGATCACAGAAGCTGTTACTAACGCCGGTGAGTCACACGGACAGCTGGTCCGCGTGTATCGCCCGGGTTAACGGTTAGAGGCGGCGGCAGTGGCCGTTTAGTTGGGCGCCCTCTTCGACCACCAGGGCGGGGGCGGTGAGTTGGCCTTTGACGTTCGCTGTGCGGCCGAGGACTAGTTGTTCGCTCGCGAGGATGTCGCCTTCGACAGTGCCGTTGATCTTCGCAACGGCGACTTTGATTACCGCCTTCGTTACTTGCGCGCCGGTGCTGACGATGAGCGTTCCGTTTTGTGAAGTGACGTTACCCGAGAAGTGCCCGTCAATCCGCAGCATCGACTTGAAACACACTTCGCCCGTGAAGTTGACGACGTCGCCAACAAACCCGAGCCAGTTGTCTTTGTTCACGTTTCCCTGATTACCGTTAACAAGCCTCGGCTGGCGTTCGTCTTTGCTCGCAACTGCTTGGGTACTCATCGCCTTATGCTCCCGTCTATTTTTCCGGTTGCCCGCTGACTAGATTTTAGGTAGGTGGGAGCTGCCGGGGAGCGCCGCCGCTGCTACTGGGATCTGAAGAAATAAGAAATTCCTTACTGATTCGCTACTATAGCACTCGCAAGTTGTTCGAGATTGTTGCGATTCGATTATGATCAACTATCGATTACTGTCCGATCACGACTTCGAGTCGTTGTACGTCTGCTTTCTCGCTGCTTTTTCCGACTACGAAGTCGATATGCAGATGTCGCGTGAACAGTTTCGACAGCGAATCGTTCGCGACGGCGTGCGTATGGAGATGAGCGCCGGAGCGTTCGATCCAAACCAGCAGATGATCGGGTTCTGCATCAACGGTGTCGGAACGTGGCAGGGAACGGAGACGGCGTACGACGCAGGCACCGGCGTCGTTCGCGAATACAGGGGACGCGGAGTTGGTAAAGAACTATTCGCGTTTCTGACGCCGCGACTTAGAGACAAAGGAATCAAACAGTACCTGCTCGAGGTGTTAAAGACGAACACGCCCGCAGCGTCGCTCTACAGAAAACTCGGATTTATGGATACCAGGCAGCTCGCAGTGTTTCGGTCATTCACGCGGATCGGCAACTCAAGCGACGCGTCCGTTAGACAGATCCAGCAGCCTGACTGGAACTTATATCGATCGTTCTGGGATGGTTATCCGTCATGGCAGAACTCGATCGATGCAGTTGAACGAATCGCCACGGACACAATGATCGCCGCCGCATACCTCAATGACGAATGCGTCGGTTACGGCATCGTGTTCACACCATCGGCGAACTTGATGCAGCTAGCGGTCTCGCCTCGACATCGGCGAAAAGGCATCGGCTCGGCAATTCTTGCCGCACTCGAACCGCCGGAGCGTCTCAAAATCAACAACATCGACGAGCAACTCACAAACGCACTCGAGTTCTACAAAGCCAACGGCTACAAGCAGGTCCTCGACCAGTACGAAATGATGAAGACACTGGAGTAACCGAACCAATCAAACAAAATGAAACTCGACCTTCACACACACTTCTACACCGAACAGTTCTTCCAAACGATCCGCGATCTACCTTCGGAGTTCTCTTTCGACACCAGCTCGACGGGCCAGACGATCATCACCTACCGCGGCGCGCGTTTCTTCGGCGTCACACCCGCGATGACCGACGTCAACAAGCGCATCGAAGACATGGACCGCACCGGCATCGACGTCGAAGTCGTTTCATTGTCGACGCCGAACGTCTTCTTTACTGACGCGCAGCACCAACCGGAAGTCGCCCGCATGATCAACGACTCGTACGCGGACCTGATCGCGCGTCATCCAAAACGCTTCAAAGGCTTCGCGTCGATCCCGATGGACGCGCCTGACGCCGCACTCGACGAACTGCATCGCGCCCTCGACGTGTTGAAACTGAACGGCGTGATCCTGCTCAGCAACATCAGCGGCAAGCCACTTACGTCTCCGGCGTATCGTCCGTTCTTCGAAGAAGCGAACCGGATGAAGTTGTGCATCTTTCTGCATCCGATGATACCCGCCAATTCGGAATCGTTTCGTGAATACGTGCTTGGTCCGATCATCGGTTTTCCGTTTGACACGAGCCTCGCGGTGGCGCGCATGTGTTACGACGGAATGTTTGAAGAGTTGCCGGACATTCGTTGGATCATCGGTCATCTCGGCGGCGCAGTGCCTTACCTGATGGAGCGAATGGACAACGGCTTTCGCGATTTCGCCGACTGCCGCGCGAAGATCGACAAGCTCCCGAGCGTTTACCTGAAGCGGTTGTACTACGACACGGTTTCGTTCAGCCCGCACACGTTAAGCATGGTGAGAAACATGGTCGGCGCGGATCACATGGTGATGGGAAGCGACTACCCGCACCTGCTGGGCTCGATCGATCGCGCGGTGTCGTCGATTGAAGATCTGAACATCACAGACGAGGAGAAAACGCAGATCTTTTCAAGGACGGCGTTGAGCATCCTTAACAACGTCTGACGGCTTTTCCTCTTCCGGCTCAGCGTCAGGGTTCGGAAGCGGCTGTCCCGGCGGTACGACCCAGACTTCAAGGGAAGACAAGTGACCCGCCGGGGCCTTTGAATACAAGAGAACGATTCGCTCGAGCCCGAGTTTATGTTTGGCCGCGAGCTCGGTCTTCCACTTGTCAACAAGCTTTAAAAGATCCGCAGGCTGAGGTTCCGGTTCGGCAGGCCGGTTCGGCTCATCAGGTTCGACGGGCTCAGGCACGACGATGACAGGTTCAAATGCTTCCTCGGTCGCTTCTTCTTCCGCAGGAGTTTCCGACCTGACGATCAAACAAGCGCGCAGTTCCCCGTTCTCGCGCAGCACGCCGAGCAAACGGTTGAACACCACGAGCTCGTTTTTCGCAAATCCCAACTCATAATCGCCAAAGTCGCCGATCTGCACAGCCTTCGCCGGCGCCGGCTCGGATGCGGGATCTTTAACCGGTGGCGCCTCTCCTTTGGGCAGAATCCAGAGCTCGGTCTTTGTGTCTTTCGCCTGCCCGCCATAACCGATCTGGAAACGGTCGGATTTCCAACCCAACCGCTTCAGGTCTGCGACTGTTGATTCCGCCACTCGCTTCCACGCGCCTGGAACCGCATCGGATCCGTTGAACGCGACGACGTGTAAGACCGAATGCTTTTGTGCTTTGAGAACCTCGTCGACGGCTTCGTAAGTCACACTTCCAACCGGCGTCCCGCTGTGATCAATCTCGACGGGCTCCGGGCCGAAATCCATCTCCAGACTGTCAGAATCTTTATACTCGCCCAACTTGCCTTTAACGGCTGCGAGATCGACCTCGTGTTTTGCGAACTCGAACGTCGCGCCCCGGGGCGCAATCCATAGTTGAATCCGCGGCGTCATCAGGTCCGTGTTGAAGCCGGCGTGGATGGTCTTGAGTCGCTTTGCCGGTATGCCACGGCTGTCGATCAGGTAATCAGTGATCGCTTTACTGATGCGCTTGCTTGCAGACTCGGGAGCGTAGACGACAATGTAGCCGTGGGATCGCGGCTCGTTCTGTAACTGGATCGCGAAATTA
>DASRIM010000084.1:0-4603 GCA_035649995.1 Pyrinomonadaceae bacterium
GTTTGGTTGATGGCGTCGTTCGTGATCTTGTACAGCGAATCTCGGCGGTGAAGCTTGCGATTCTCGCGCACGCGGTCGAAAACGACGATCGTGTCGTTCACCGAAAATCCGACCAGCGTCAGCAGCGCGGCGATAACGTTCAGACTGACTTCAATCTGGAAAATCGAGAAAAACCCGAGCGTCACGAGCACGTCGTGAAAGACGGCGATGACGGCGGCCGCGCCGTACGTCCATTCAAAACGGAACGCGATGTACATCAGAATGCCGACGAGCGCAGCCAGTGTCACCGCGATTGCCTTGTTTCGAAGTTGCGCGCCGGCGATCGCGCCGACTGCGTCAGTGCCGACGATCTTGTAAGTCGCGTTAGGATCGGCTCCGAGCTCGAGTGTCGGCTCTGCTTCGGCGCCGAAAGTGTTGAGCGCGTCGCGCACCTGGGTTCGGCCGTCCTTGCCTACCTCGAGCGGGACTTTGATGAGAACCGTATCGGGCCGGTCAGTCACCGGCTGCACGACCGCGTCGCGAACGCCTTTGGCGGTGAGCGCAGACCGGATCGCCTGGTCGTCCGGTTTTTGCTTGAACCTCGCAGTGACGACGGTGCCGCCTTTGAAGTCGACGCCGAGATTGAATGCGTGGCCGCCAGTAGCCTGACGAAAAATTGCCGATCCGAGTCCCGCCAACATCAGCAGGACCGAAATACCGATGAACAAACGCCGGTTACCCAGCCAGTCAATATTTATATTCTGAAGAATTTGGAACATGATGAATCTCTAGATACTCAGCGACTCCACTCTGTCTTTGCGGTTCAACAGCCAGATGAAGATCGTCCTTGACACGTAAACCGCCGAGAACAGGTTGACCACCAACCCGATGACCAGCGTGACCGCGAAACCGCGGATCGGGCCGGTGCCAAACACGAACAGAAACAGCGACGAGACGATGGTGGTGACGTGAGTGTCGATAATCGTGATGAATGCGCGCGTAAATCCCTGCTCTACCGCTGACGGAATCGTCTTGCCTGACAATATTTCTTCGCGTATGCGTTCGAATATCAGCACGTTGGAGTCGACGGCCATGCCGATTGTCAGGATGATGCCGGCGATGCCGGGCAGTGTCAGCGTGGCGCCGAAGACGATCAGGCCCGCGAGCATCAGGATCATGTTCAATATCAACGCGATAACGGCATTGACGCCGGAGCCGCGATAGTAAATGAGCATGAACACGACGACGAGCGCGAGACCGACCAAAGAAGCACGTACTCCCGCGTTGATTGAATCCTGACCGAGGCTCGGACCAACGGTGCGCTCTTCGAGGTACTCGATGGGCGCGGGCAAAGCGCCTGAGCGCAGCGTCAACGCCAGATCTTCCGCGGATTGTTGGGTAAATCGACCGGTAATCTGTCCGGAATCGTAGATTGGGCCCTTGATGAAGGCGATCGACTTCACCTCGTCGTTCAAGACGACGCCCATGTAGTCGTTGACGTGGGCGGTCGTCCAATTGCCGAACTTATCGGCGCCCGCCTTCTTGAGCGAGAAGTTGATCTCGTAGTCGTTGACGCCGCCGCCCTGGGACTGAACGGCGCTTGCGGTCCTCAACTCGCTGCCATCAATCACGGGAGGCGTTTCGACGACGACCCACTGTTTGGGCTTTGGCTCGTTGGCGTCGTTGCCATCATCGCGCGAATCGATTCGCTCGATGTACGGCAAAATCCTGCGGTTCGGAGGAACCGTGCCGCCGAGCGAAGCAAGCGCTTCCGCTTCGGTCACGTAAGTTGTCGGCGGATTCGGGCTCGGCGGCCCGATCACGTGAACGAGTTCCAGACGAGATTGGCCTTGCAGGATGGCCTTTACGCGCTCGGGATCCTGCACGCCCGGCATCTGCAGCAGTATCTGGTGTGCACTCTGCGCGCCGTGTGTTTGCAGCGTCGGTTCAGTGATACCGAGTGCGTTGATGCGGCTGTCGATGATGTTCAGCGCTTGCGTGGTAGCGTTGTCGGCGAGAACACGCTGCGCGGTCGGCGTCATCGTCCAGGACATCTGCCCGCCGGAAGCGGAGTATGTCCAGACTGACGTGTCGCCAAGTTCGATCTTCTTCTCGATCGCGTCCTTGATTTCGTTGACTTTCGAGGGGTCGGCAGGTTCGAGCACGACGCGATAATTGCCGCCGGCGGTCTCTGCTTTGCCGCCTTTTATTTCCAATCCCGCGTCTTTCGCGGTTTGCTGTGCGGCCGTATGGCTCTCTTCAGTCAGCCGTTTCAAATACTCTTCGGTCTTAACTCGCATCACGAGATGCGAACCGCCCTGTAAGTCGAGACCGAGATGGATGTTTGATCGTAATGAGGCCTTGATGCCGGACCAGGTAAAGTCTTTCAGTGTTGGGCGGTGGCGCGGACCGATGACGAGGTATAACCCCGCCAGCGTAACAGCAACAATAATGATAGTTCGGTGCAGGAGGCTCTTTTTCTTCATTTCAAACTCGTGTCTTAACCGGCTTGCTTCCCTTCCTCGTCGATACCGGCGATGGCCGAACGGGCGATCTCCAGAATCGACTTGTCGGCGCTGCGGATAAGAAAACTGGTGTCGCGGACCGTGGTGATAACGCCGATGACGCCGCCGGTGGTCACCACGCGGTCGCCGATCTTAAGGGTGGCTATCGTCTCCTGGAGTTGCCGCTGCCGTTTCTGCTGAGGCCTTATCAGTAGCACGTAAAAAACGGCGATGATAAGAACGATTGGCAGAAGCTGTAATAGGCCTGCTGCACCGCTCTGGAAGAGAATCAGGAAAGTGTGCATTAGTTTTTTAGTTGGTCAGCAAACAAGCGGCGAGGTTGCGAACTATTCACCATTCGCACTCAGCCGCTCGGTGAACTCTCGCCGAAATTTAGGGAAATCGCCAGACCGGATAGATTGCCTCACGCCTCGCATGGTGTCAAGGAAGAAGGCCAGATTGTGGTGGGTCAATAGGATACTCGCCAGCATTTCCCCGCTTAAATAAAGGTGCCGCAGGTACGCGCGCGAGTGTCGCCCGCAAACTGAACAGCGGCAAGACTCGTCGAGAGGGCGCGAATCTTTCGCCCATTGCGCGTTCTTGATGTTCAACTTGCCGCGCGACGTAAATGCCTGGCCGGTGCGGCCGTTGCGGGTCGGCAGAACGCAGTCGAACATGTCGACTCCGCGAGTAACCGCCTCGACGAGATCTTCAGGCGTCCCAACACCCATCAGGTATCGCGGGCGATCGGCGGGTATTCGCGGCGCGATGTCGTCGATGACTTCAAACATAACCTGCTTTTCCTCGCCGACGCTCAGACCGCCAATGGCGTAGCCGTCGAAACCGATCTCGACTGTCTGTTCGAGACTTCTTCGCCTTAAATCCAAATGGCCGGCGCCCTGGACGATGCCGAACAAAGCCTGTGCGCCGCTCAACCCTTCCGCTTCGACGCGTCCCGTGTCGGCGCCCGCGGCTTGCAGTTGGTCGAATGCAGTCCTCGACCGCCGTGCCCAACGCGCGGTCAGTTCCATGCTGCGTTCGGTGTCTTCATGCGTCGCATTTCCCGGCGCGCACTCGTCAAACACCATCACGACGTCCGAACCGAGCACGGCTTGAACTTCCATCGACACTTCGGGCGACAGAAAACGAAGCGATCCATCCACGTGCGATCGAAACTCAGTTCCTTCTTCAGTGATCTTGCGCAGCGCGCCGAGACTCCAGACTTGAAACCCGCCGGAGTCGGTCAGAAGCGCGCGGTCCCAACCGATGAAGCGATGCAGACCGCCGGCCGCTTTGATCACTTCCGTCCCGGGCCGCAGCCACAGGTGATACGTGTTGCCAAGAATGATCCTCGCATCGAGGTCCGCCGACTCGAGCTCTTCGAAACGAATTCCTTTCACCGTGCCGGCGGTGCCGACAGGCATGAACACCGGTGTCTCAATCGCGCCGTGACGCGTCGTCAACACGCCCGCGCGCGCGTGGCCGTCCTCGGCCTGGACCTCGAACCGCAATGCGGGGTTATCGTTTCGGCTTTTGTTTATGCTTTTCAACGATTCTTAAAGGAGTCGCGAAGAAATCAAACTCCTCGCGCAGTCGATTCAGCAGGTAGCGTTCGTAGGAAAAATGGAGACCCGGCTTTCCGCCGGACGTGAAGAGCACGAAAGTCGGCGGCCTGACTCCGACCTGCGTCAAGTACTGGATCTTCAAACGTGAATACCCGCTCTTGCCCGGCGACGGCGCGGTGCCGCCGCGCGGCTGCGCTATCGCCTTTTCGAAGAAAGCATTCAGTTGCGACGTCGGTATTCGCCGGTTGCGTGCCTCGTCGGCTTTCAAAACAAGCGGCAGGATGCGATCGACTCGTTGTCCGGTCAGCGCGGACATCGTGATCACGGGCGCCCAATCCAGAAACTTCATCTTGTCGCGCAAACTGCGTTCGAACTCGATCGCCGTGTTTGTCTCTTTATCTTTAATCGCGTCCCACTTGTTGACGGCGATGATGATCGAACAACCGGCATCGACAGCGTATCCGGCGATGTTGGCATCGAGCGCCGTGACGCCTTGTTCCGCATCGATTATCACGATCGCCACGTCGGCGCGCTCGAGACTCTTACGCGCCATGA
>DASRIM010000085.1:0-11154 GCA_035649995.1 Pyrinomonadaceae bacterium
ACGCTGCGCGATCACTTGAAGGGAAACCGTTTGAACCTTCACGAGGTGCTGGACATCGGAATGCAGGTGGCCGCCGCGTTAAATGCGGCGCACGAAGCGCACGTCATCCATCGTGACATCAAGCCGGAAAACATCATGCTGCGGCGGCGCGACGGCATCGTTAAGGTGCTCGACTTCGGTTTGGCAAAGCCCGTCAAGCAGGGCGGAGACTCCGGCGGATCGAGCACAACGCTGCACACGGAGACGGGCATCGTGATGGGCACCGTGAGTTACATGTCTCCCGAGCAGTCCCTGGCGCTGAAGACGCTCGACTATCGCACGGACATCTGGAGTTTAGGCGTCGTGCTCTATGAAATGATTACGGGGCGCGTGCCTTTCGATTCAAACGATCTGCTGCGGCAGATAATCGACATCCAGGAAAAACCTCACGCGCCGTTATCGAAATCTGTCGAGCACGTGCCGGAACAGTTGGAACGAATCATCGACAAGGCGCTTGCCAAGAACCCGGACGACCGCTATCAGACCGCCACCGACATGTTGATCGACATGCGGAACCTGAAGCGTCAATTGGAGAATGCTGCCGAGAACGATCGCACCGCGCTGTTTCAGCAGCCGATGTTGACGCCGCCGGCGCGTCAAAGCGGTCCGCGAACGCCATCGGGCGCGACTGCCACGACCGAACATAGCGCGCAGTATCCGGTTTCGAGTGCGGAGTACATCGTCAACCAGGTAAAGCTGCACAAGCGCGGTGTGTTAGTCATATTGGGAGTTCTGGTGCTGGCGGCAATGATGACCGTGTTTTGGTACGTCAGGCACAAGCGAGTTGCGGTCCTCACCGACAAAGACACCATCCTGCTGACTGAATTCGACAATAAAACCGGCGAGGAAGTTTTCGATCGCACGTTACGGCAAGGGCTCGCCGTGCAGTTACAGCAATCGCCGTTTCTCGACATCTTTCCCGAGACGCGCACGCGCGCGACGCTTCAGCTCATGAGTCTTTCGCCTGACGAACGCGTGACGCGTGAGCGAGCGCGCGAGATCTGTCAGCGGCAGGGATTGAAGGCGTTCATCGCCGGAACGATCGTGAAGTTCGAGCGCAACTATTCAATCACGCTGGAAGCGTTGAACGGGCAGACGGGCGATCAACTCGCGCTGGTCCAGGTCGAAGCTGAAGGCAAGGATCAAGTACTGAAAGCGCTCTCGCTTGCGGCAACAGAGTTGCGCGAGAAACTCGGCGAGTCGTTGAGCTCGATTCAGAAGTATGACGCGAAGTTGGACGTTACGACGTCGTCACTCGAGGCGTTAAAGGACTACGCGCTGGGAAGAAGCGAACAGGACAGGGGCCAGTTCTTCAAGGCCATTGACTTCTACAAACGCGCCACGGAAAAGGATCCGAACTTCGCCGTAGCCTGGTTGGGCCTTGGGCTGCAATACAGCAACACCAGTCAACCCGGATTGGCCACGGAGTGTTTGTCGAAGGCATTCGCGCTGAGTAACCGCGTCAGCGAAGACGAACGCGCGCGCATCACCTACTTCTACTATCAGATCGTCACGGGTGAATTGGAGAAGGCGATCGAAGCTCAAGAGGCGTACGTGCGCAGCTATCCGCGTGAAGCTCGCGGACCAGGCAACCTGGGAAATCTCTATTCGATCACGGGGCAGTTCGAGAAAGCCGTAACCGCTACGAATGAAGCGCTGCGACTGAATCCAAACACGACTATCTGGCCGGGAAACCTTGCGGAAGCGCTGATCGGTCTCAATCGCTTCGACGAAGCCCGCGACGTTTGCCGCCGCGCGCTGTCGCGAAAGCTGGATAGCACGAGCATTCGTGAACGACTTTATGCCGTCGCTTTCGTGAGCGGTGATGCGCAGGCGATGCAGGAGCAGAGCGGATGGGCCAGAGGGAGAACTGACGAGTATCGAGCAATGTACTGGTTGGCCCAATCGTCGTCGTTTGGCGGACGTTGGCGAGAGTCGAACGAGCATTTACGCCGCGCGACTGAAATCGCGCTTCGTGCGGAGGCGAAAGAGGTCGTCGCCGGCTACACGGCCGATCAGGGAGTTCGTGCAGCGTGGCTGGGGCGGTTCACGGAGGCGCTGACGTTGGCGCAGTCCGCGCTAAAGCTCGAACGCAACAAGAACGTTCTCACGCGCGCCGCACTCGTGTTCGCGCTTTCAGGCGAAGCCGCTAAAGCGCAGCCGTTGATTCAGGAGCTCGAAGAGAAGCATCCGCAAGACACGATGGTGAATCAGATCTGGCTTCCGGAAATCAGGGCGGCGATCGAGTTGCGCAAGAATAATGCTCAGTCAGCGCTGGAGCTGTTGGAACAGACCAGGCGGTACGAGGCTGCGGCTGTGTTGTCCCCGCAAACATTGCGCAGCCTGGTCTATTTGAAACTCGGTCAGGGAGCGCAGGCCGCGGCGGAAGCGCGCAAGATACTGGACCATCGTGGTGAAGGTCCACTCTCCTTACTTTGGCCGCTGGCGCACCTGACGCTGGCGCGAGCCTCAGTCATGCAAGGCGACACGGCACAGGCGCGCAGGTCGTATCAGGATTTCTTCGCAGTGTGGAAGGACGCCGACACGGACATTCCGATCCTGATCGAAGCGAAAAAGGAATTCGCCGGCCTGAAGTAAAGCACCTAAGAATGTGGTGTGTGGTTACCGGCGGCGGTAGTGCGGCCAAGGCTGCCGATCACCGCCAGCAGCTCATCTGGTTCGACCGGCTTCGCCATGTGAACGTGAAAACCTGCAACGAGCGCTCGTCTGCGATCCGATGGTCCGGCGTAGGCCGTGAGGGCGACTGCCGGCACGGCGCCGCCTTTCTCCGTAGGCAGCGCTCGAATCTCGCGGATCAGATCGTAACCGCTCTCGCCGCTCATGCCTATGTCGCTCAAGAGAACGTTAGGCATGTCGCGCTCAATCGCAGCCAAAGCGTCTTTTGCGGAACCCACCGCAAAAACGCGCGCTCCGCACTCCTGAAGAATTGTCGTCAGCAGATCCCGCGTGTCGGGTTCATCCTCTACAAGTAAGACGGTTATGCCTTCTAACGCGCATGGATCCTCGACCAGATTGCTGCGTCCTTTCACTGCTGAAGCAAAAACGTTGACACGACGGGCGGCGGCCTCAGTAGTAATTTCAGATGGCGCGAGTGGAAGATCGATGATGAACGTCGCACCCTGGCCCCGACCACGACTGTCGGCGGTTACCGTTCCGTTATGTTCCAGCACAAGGTGGCGCACTATGGCGAGCCCCAGACCTAAACCGCTATGCGCGCGCACGGTTGACGAATCTGCCTGTCTGAACCGTTCGAAAATGTGAGGCAGCACGGACGGTTCGATTCCAACGCCGTTATCCTGCACAACGAGCCGAGCATGACCGTCGGTCCTTTCGAGGCTGACGTCGATCTCTCCGCCTTCATTCGTAAACTTGATTGCATTCGATAACAAGTTTCCGATGATCTGCTTCAGACGAGCCGGATCCCCGAGTATTGGACCAGCGTTCACGTCTATGTCGGAAGCGACTGACACGCCCTTTGCTTCGGCTGCGGGACGGAACTCGTCGATAACATCACTGACGATCGTCGAGAGCTGGATCGGCTGGAACTCAATTCGCAGTTTCCCGGTTATGATCCGCGAGACGTCGAGAAGATCTTCTATAAGACTTGATTGCGCCTGCGCATTGCGTTCGACCACTGCAAGCGCGCGGTCATGCTCCTGTTTGTTTAGATTGCCCGAGCGCAGCAGACGCGCCCAGCCCAGGATAGAAGTAAGAGGAGTGCGTAATTCATGCGAGAGCGTAGCGAGGAACTCGTCTTTTACACGGTTCGCTTGCTCCAGTTCGGCCGCGTGGAGCTTCAGGTTTTCGGTCATCCGTCTGAGGTTGTCGATGTCTCTGCCTACTCCGTAGCCGACGCCTTCGTGAGGAATGGGGTAGTAGCTCCATGCTACCCACTTGTATTCACCGTCTTTGCAAAGGCACCGATTTTCGAGTGACCGCGTCGGCTCGCCGGACCGCAGCTTTGCGTATTCTTTTATCGCCGCCTCTCGATCGTCGGGGTGCAGGAGATCTATCACCGGTTTGTTCTTTAGCTCGTCGGACGTATACCCGAGTACGTTTGCAAAAGCCGGATTCGTGCGCAGGAAATAGCCGTCCAGGTGCACGATGCACAGGAGGTCCATGGACAAAGCAAAAAAGCGGTCACGCTCGGCTTCGAGTCTTCGCCGTTCCGTCTCGTCGCGCATCACCTTGATGAAGCCGAGCAGCGTTCCGGCGTCATCACGGACGGGTGTCAGAATTCCGGTTGCCCAGAACCGGCTTTGGTCGCGGCGTAAATGCCAGCGTTCATCCTCTGCGCGTCCGGTCGCAGCGGCGACTTCCATTTCTTTTTCCGGGACGTGAGCGTCGCGATCTTCAGGAGTGAAGAAGATAAAACTACTCTTGCCGATGACCTCGCTCTCTTGATAACCGAGGATGCGCTCGGCGCCGCGGTTCCAGTTGATGACTCCGCCAGCGGTGTCAATCAGGAAGATCGCGTAATCCTTGATGTCGTCTTCGACGGCTTTGCGGTAAAGGTCGTCCGTCCATGGATGTGAAATAACTGTGTCCACTGGTGCTTGCATGTCTCTGGGCAGTACTTTTACGAGTGAAACAACCTAACACGTTGCCAGTTCACGAGTTTGTTCCCCAGCGTACGGTCGACAACAGCGCCTGCTGTTGGGCGTCCATTCGATCCGCGAACTGTTAAGAGCTTACCGAGCGTATTCACAAAAGTGTGTTCAGGATTCATTTATTTGCAGTAACTTCAATCGCCCGGACGCACCTGCTTTGATCGACACGGCTGACTTACGACATCCGAAGTGCTTCGCGACCAGCGCGATCAGTTCTTCGTTGGCCCTGCCCTCTACCGGAGGCGACTTGATCTGCGCGAGCCATGTCCCATCTTCCTTTTCCTCGAGCACGCTGGCGCGCGCGTTCGGTTTAACTCGTACCTGAATGACTCTCGTCGTCATAGCTACGGAAACTATACTCGCGACGCTGACAATTCATTGACATAGTTCGCAATTTCAGTCGAGAATAACACCGTTCCAGACCTCCGGTATCACGCGCCATACCTCTCACTCAACCTGTTGGTTTTTCGGAGCAAATAAATGATCCCACTCACTCCTCGCTTCTCACGCATCAGTCGCACTGTTCTGGTAATCGCAGTTCCCTGTGTGGCCGCAACTCTGGCGGGCTTGATCTTCGTCGCCGCCCAGAGTAAGGAGCGCGAAACGCCACGCGCCAGTTTCGCCACATCGTCGCCGGACGCATCGACGAGAGCCAGAATCGCAAACCGTTTCGCCAAGTTACCACTCAGTTTTGAAAGAAACGCGGGCCAGACGGACCAGTCAGTCAAATTCCTGTCGCACGGACCTGGCTACGATCTCTTTCTCACTGCGACAGAAACCGTGCTGAATCTGCGACAGCCGAATGGCGCACGCGAACCTTCCGTGCTGCGGTTGAAGATGATTGGGGCCAACGCCGATCCGCACGTCGAGGGCCGCGACGAACTGCCCGGCAAAGTGAATTACTTCGTCGGCAACGACACGGAGAAATGGCGGCGTAACGTTCCCACGTACCGCAAGGTCCATTACACGAACGTCTATCCCGGAATCGACCTCGTGTACTACGGAAATCAGCGCGAGCTCGAGTACGACTTCGTCGTCGCCGCAGGCGCTAATCCAAGACTCATCAAGTTCAGCGTCGATGGCGCGCAGCGTATTCGACTCGATCGGAAAGGCAACCTGGTCGCCGCCCTAAAACACGGAGAAGTTCAACTGAACAAGCCGTTCGTCTATCAGCTTGCTGACGACGGCAGCCGCAGCGAAGTAAAGGGATCGTACGTAATCAACGGAAGTGTAGTGAGCTTTAAAGTGCGCGGCGCTGATCCCGGCAAGCCGCTGGTGATCGATCCGGTGCTTTCATACTCGACCTACCTGGGCGGCAACGGCTCCGACCAGGCATTCGGTATCGCAGTCGACGCGCAGGGAAGCGCATACGTTACGGGAACGGCTGACTTCGGCGGTTTCCCCACGACGCCCGGCGCTTTTAAAACGAGCGATTTTGGCGGTGCGTTTGTCACCAAGCTCGATCCGGCCGGCAGTTCTCTGGTGTACTCGACATTTCTCAACGGCACGGGCAACAGCACCGGATTGGCCATCGCCCTCGACGCTTCCGGAAACGCTTACGTCACCGGCTTCACCACCGCGAATGACTTTCCGGTCGTCAACGGTCTGAAGACGAGCAGCCATTTCTTTAAAACCACTGACTCAGCCTCAAACTGGAATAATGTCAACACTGGCCTCAACGGTGAGGTCAGCGCGCTCGCAGTCGCTCCGAGTGCGCCGAACATACTTTACGCAGGAACTCAACACGGGCCATTCCGCAGCACTGACGCGGGCGCAACCTGGACCGCAACACCAACGACGGGCTTGCCGTCTTTTTCGTCGCCGCAGGCGATAGCTGTCGATCCCAACAACGCATCGGTTGTTTACGTTGGGTTGGTTTTCGATGGCGTTTTCAAGTCAACCAACGGAGGCGACACGTGGAGTGCGGTTCCCCTCGGTCAGGTTTCTTTGGGTGTTAACACCATAGTCTTCGATCCCTCAACTTCGTCCACGATTTACGTTGGCTCGACGAAGGGTGTGTTCAAGAGTACGGACAGCGGAGCAACCTGGACGTCTCTGAATAACTTTGGCACGTCGACAATCCCGATCGTTAAAGCAATCGCGGTGGATCCGACCACGCCAACGACGGTCTACGCCGGCACGCTCGGCAACGGCGGCCTCTTCAAAAGTACTAACGGCGGCGGCAATTGGACCGCGATGAACAACGGCATAAGTGGCGGCGAGTTCAGCATCGTGAATTCCATCGTCATCGATCCCTCTAATCCCTCGACGATCTATACAGGTCATGGGTTTTCAGGTGTGGGCAATGGCGTCAGCAAGAGTACGAACGCTGGAGCGTCATGGACGCCAATCAATAACGGCGTCGGTAATGATCGCGTGAACGCGTTAGTGATCGACCCGACGAACACTTCCACGCTTTTTGCGGCGACCGAGACCAGCGGCATTCTCAAGACGACAAATGGCGGAGCTGCGTGGACGACAGCAAATACCGGTTTTGGAAGAACGGAAGTTCGCGCGCTGGTACGCCAACCTTCCAATGCCTCGACGTTGTTCGCCGGAACGACCGGCAACATTCTTCAAACGCGCGATGCGTTTGTCTCCAAGTTAAATCCGACCGGTTCGGGATTGTTGTTTTCAACGTACCTCGGAGGCAGCGCCCTTGACACTGGTAACGGCATCGCCGTCGATAACAGCGGCAACATTGTTGTCGTTGGTGAGACGACCTCGACAAACTTTCCCGCGGTAAACGCGATTCAATCCACTGTCAGCGCGACCGAGGACTGCTCGAACGGATTTGTGACGAAGCTGAATCCGGCTGCGCCGTCGTATGTCTTTTCGACGTACCTCGGAGGGAATCGCTGTGACGTGGCCCAGGCCGTCGCCGTCGATGCATCCGCCAACGTTTACGTGACTGGCAATACCAGGTCAGCAGATTTTCCGGTGGCCGGCGCTTTTCAGGCCACCATTGGTAATTTGGTCTTTGGCAATGCCTTCGTTACAAAGCTTACCAGCGCCGGATCGTTAAATTACTCGACTTATCTCGGCGGCAGTGTCGCCGACCACGGTTTCGCGATTGCGCTCGATAACTCCGGGAACGCTTACGTCACCGGCCTCACTAGTTCAAACAATTTCCCGACCCTGAATCCGATTCAACCAGATCGCCCCGGTCAAGACGTTTTTGTAACCAAGCTCAACAGCTCAGGCTCGGGACTTGTCTATTCGACGTACCTGGGCGGAGCCGCGTCTGACACAGGCCGCGGAATAGCCGTTGACGCAAGCGGTAGCGCGTACGTAACCGGGTTCACCAGTTCGTCAGATTTTCCGATTGTTGCGGGCGCGCTCCGCACGAGGAGCCCGTTATTCAAGAGTGTGGATGCGGCGGCAAACTGGGAAAATGATAACTATGGTTTGAATGGCATCACCGTCACATCGCTGGCAGTTCATCCGACACAGCCTTCGACACTCTACGCGGGGTCGCTGAGCGGCGTTTTCAAAAGCACCGACGCCGGTAGAACCTGGTCCGCAATCAACAATGGTATGACGGGCGGTCTCGTCATCGGACTGGTTATCGATCCATTGACGCCCTCTACGCTTTATGTCGCCACGGCGAATACCTTCGGCGGGCTGAACGCCGTATTCAAGAGCACAGACGCCGGCAATAGCTGGAACCTGCGAAGTAACGGACTCACTCAGACGAGGCTGCTCAGCCTCGCCATCGATCCAGTAACACCGGCGACGCTCTACGTCGGCGCGAGCGGCGGTGCTCGAGTTTTCAAAACGACGGACGGCGCCGATAACTGGGCCCCGACTGGAGCTCCTCCTATCTTTCCCGTCTCGCTTGCCGTTGATCCACACACTCCCACGCGAATCTTTGCCGCTGACTTGTCGTCCACGGGCGGTGTTTTCAGGAGCATCGATTCGGGAGCTTCGTGGCAATCCGTAAGTTTGGCCCAAACGGGTGCTCAGGCCAGTTTTGTGGGCGTCAGTCCGGTTACGCCAAATCTCGTGTATGCGACGACGAGCGGCAATGGCGTCTTCAAGAGTGTCGATGGCGGCGATACCTGGACCTCAGTAAGACCACAGTCTCGTTTCGGCAAAGTCGTTTTTGATCCCGTAAGCGCATCCACGTTGTACCTGATCGGGGACGCTGAAGGACTGCTGAAGAGTACGGACAGCGGACAAACCTGGAAACTGATGAATAACGGTCTGCCCGGACCGGGAGGGGACGCACTGGCGATTAACCCTCTTCGGACCTCGACGCTGTACCTGTTTGCACTCGGGGATTCTGGTGAAGACGCGTTTGTAACCAGGATCAATCCGGCCGGCAATGCGTTGATTTACTCAACGTTCCTCGGTGGCGTTCCGGCTCCTAACGATTCACTCAATACCAACGACGAAGGTTTCGGGATCGCTCTTGATTCAGCCGGCAACGCTTACATCGCCGGCCTGGCCCGGTCGCCGTTTTTCCCAACCACTCCGAATTCGGTCCAACCTTTCAATCGCGGTTTCAACGACGCATTTGTCGCGAAGCTGACGATGTCGCACATCATCAGCGGGCACGTTTTGGAAACGGGCGGCGCTCCCGTGAGCGGAGCCGAAGTTGTATTGAGTGACGGCACATCGCTGACGACCGTAGTCACCGACACCGATGGTTCTTACGAGTTTTCTCGTCTGCGACAGGGAGGAAGTTTCACCGTCAGTGCGTCAAAGCCGCACTTCACTATGGCGCCGCCGAGCCAGAGCTTTAACAATCTCAACGGCGACCAGGTTTTGAACTTTACGGCAACCGCGACCAACGCGCCGTTCTTCACGATCAGCGGTCAGATAAAGGAAATCGGCGGGGTTCCAACCCCTGGCATTGTCGTGTCGCTGCAAGGATCTCAGGTTGGAACAAGGACCACTGACTCGAACGGAAACTATTCATTTGAAGTTGCCGGCGGCGGCAATTACACGCTAACGCCTTCGGGCTTCGGTTTCACTTTTGATCCACCGACGCGGACTTTCAATAACCTGAACGGTTCACAAACCGCGAACTTCACGGCGATGCGTCAGGAATTTGTAGTGACGAACACCAACAACCACGGGACCGGCTCGTTGCGCGACGCCATTATCAACGCCAACGCCAGGCCCGGCACAGACGTGATTCTCTTCAACATTCCGGGTGCGGGTGTGAAAGTGATCAAGCTGGTAACGGCGTTGCCCGAGATTACAGATCCCGTCCTAATCGATGGTTCCACTCAGCCCGGATCCGGAGACGCGCGTCTCATTGAGCTTGACGGCGAAGGCGTACCTTTCGCGAATGGTTTGGTTATTACTGCTGGCGACACCTCAGTACATAATCTTGCGATCGTCGGTTTCGCAGGTGCTGGAATCGTGCTGCGCTCGTGCGACAACAATTTTATTCAGGGCAACTATATCGGTGTCGATGCAAGCGGAAATTCGGCTCGTGGAAACGGAACGGGCATGCTGCTGGACAACTCGTCGCATAACCTGATTGGAGGTTTCCGCGGCAACGTGATTTCCGGCAACAAGACAAACGGTATTGAAATCCGCGGCACGCATAACGTCCTGCGACGAAACTTGATCGGCACCAATGCCGCCGGAACAGCAGCGGTCGGAAACACCGACAGCGGCGTGCTGATCATGGGCGCGTCGTTCACAAACAACGTGATCGGCGGCGATTCGTTTCTACAGGGCAATCTGATCTCCGGCAATCAGCGCGGTATCTTGATCGAGGCGCCGGGTAACGCGATCCAAGGCAACTTAATCGGAACCGATGCTGCCGGCCGTCACAAGATTCCCAACCTCATCGGCATCGACTCGCGATCCCAGAACACACTGATCGGTGGTCTAACAGAGTTCGCCAGAAACGTCATCTCCGGCAATGGAGACGGCGTCATTTTCGGCGGCGCCGGCAGCATGTTGCAGGGCAACTATATCGGCACCGATATCGACGGTGCGATTGGCCTGGGAAACAGCAGCCGCGGTGTTGTTGCGAGCGGAGCCGCGGTAATCGGAGGAACTGTTCCCGGGGCGCGGAACGTCATTGCCGCAAACGGGCTTGCAAACATCACACTCCTCTCCGACGGTTCCGGCAACGGCGTTACCGTACACGGCAACTACATCGGGACTGACAAGACAGGCAGCCGAGCACTCACCGATGCCTCGATACTTCTCAACACTACAGGCATCGCTGTCTTCAGCTCCAAAAACCAGATCGGAGGAGTTGGCCCAGGCGCAGGTAACGTGATCTCGGGCAACTTCATCGGCATCATACTGACCCAACTGGCCTCACAGAACGTAATGCAGGGAAATCTCATCGGACTGAACGCACTAGGCAACGAGCCGGTGCCGAACGGTCAGGCAGGCATCGAGTTCTTCTTCGACGCTTTCGACAACATCGTCGGAGGCACGCAAAGCGGCGCCGCCAACAAGATCGCTTTTAATGGTTTTCGCGGCGTGGCGGTCTCCAACGGCGGTGCGA
>DASRIM010000086.1:0-11508 GCA_035649995.1 Pyrinomonadaceae bacterium
GCAGCCTTTCGAGTTTGGCTACCAGTCGATGGCGCTGATGGCGAAGGTGCTCAACGGCGACAAGTCAGGCATTCCGCCCAGCAAGCAGATCTTCGTGCCGACCATCGCCGTCAAGAGGGCTGACGTCGAGGAGTTCACGAAAAAGATCAACCAGCTTCGCGGCCGCAGTTGATGAATAACATTCCCCTTCTCGAAATGGAGGGAATCGGCAAACGGTTCCCGGGAGTAGTTGCGCTCGATCAGGTCAACCTCAGCGTCGGCGCCGGCGAAATTGTCGCCTTGATTGGCGAGAACGGCGCCGGCAAATCGACGTTGATGAGAATCCTCGGCGGCGCGATCGCTCGCAACGACGGCACCATCAAGGTCGAGGGCAAGCCCGTCGAGATCAACTCTCCACGCGAAGCCAGCGCGCTCGGGATCGAGTTCATTCATCAGGAGCTCAGCGTTCTCGACAATCTCGACGTCGCCGCCAATATCTTTCTGCGGCGCGAACCGACGAAGGGCGGCTTTTTGAAGTTGATCGATCGCGGCCGCATCTATCGGGAAGCGGACGTATTCGTCAAAAAACTCGGGCTCGACATCTCCAGCCGCACGCTACTGAGCCGGCTTTCAATCGCACAACAACAGCTCGTCGAGATTGCCAGGGCGCTCAGCGCGGGCGCTCGCATGATCATCATGGACGAGCCGACGTCGAGTTTGACGCTCACTGAAACCCGGCGTCTGCTCGAGATCGTGCGCGATCTGAAGTCGCACAACGTCAGCGTGATCTACATTTCGCACCGCTTGCACGAGGTCGAAGAGATAGCGGACCGCGCGGTTGTGTTGCGCGACGGACGAAACGCGGGCGAGTTGGCGCGCAGCGAGATCAATCGCCAGAGCATGGTTCGGATGATGGTCGGGCGCGACCTGAAAGACCTCTTCAAAGGCGCTGCACCGGAAGGACAGTCGGCGGCAAACGGGCGCGATGGTTCCGCGGGCGCCGGTTTTGAAGTCCGGCGGTTGCGGACGTTGCGATATCCCAAACACACCGTTTCATTCAGTGTCGCGCATGGTGAGGTGCTCGGTTTCGCCGGACTCGTCGGCGCGGGACGATCCGAGATAGCGCGCGCGATCTTCGGCGTGGAAGGCTCGCTCGAAATGGACGTCACGCTTGACGGCAAACAGCTTCGCGTCAAAGTGCCGCAGGACGCGATCACACAGGGCATCTATCTGATCCCCGAAGATCGCCGGCTCTGCGGTCTGATCGTCGACTTCAACGTGCGCGAAAATATTTCGCTGCCGAATCTCGAGAGCTACTCGTCCGCAAAGATCATCAACTACGGGAAAGAAACGAAGGCCGCGCTCGAGGCCTGCAAAGCCATCAACATCAAAACGCCGACACCGGAAATGCGCGCCGCGAACCTGAGCTGCGGCAACCAGCAAAAGGTCGTGCTGGCGAAGTGGCTCACGTTCTCGCCGAAGGTGCTGATCTTTGACGAACCAACGCGCGGCATCGACGTGGGCGCCAAGGCTGAGATTTATCAACTCATTCGCAACCTCGCCGCCAACGGCGTCTCCGTGATCGTGATCAGCAGTGAGATGGAAGAGGTGCTGGGCATCAGCGACCGCATCGCCGTAATGCACGAAGGCCGGTTGACCGGAATTCTTCAACGCTCGCAGTTCAGCGAAGAGGCCGTCATGCGCCTGGCCACAGGAACCGAAGGGTAACCGCTTATGAAAAAAGAGCTCGGAATCTTCATACTGCTCATCGTCCTCTGCATCGTCGTCTCAATCATCAACCCAAACTTTTTGCTGGCGATTAACCTGCAAAACCTGGCGCGGCAGATCGGCGCGTTCGGCATCTTCAGCATCGGGCTCGGTTTGGTGATCATCACCGGCGGCATCGAACTGTCGGTCGGATCCATGATGGCGCTGCTCGGCGTGTTGTTGTCGATGATGTTGACGCAGTGGGACTATCCTGTCGCGGTGGCGGTGCTCGCGTGCATCGGGTTGGCGATGGTCCTGTCGTTGGGCCATGGGCTTTTGATCACGCGGCTCAACATGCAGCCGTTCATCGTCACGCTGTGCGGGTTGCTGTTTTATCGCGGCGCGGCGCGCTTCATCTCGAATGACGAGACGAAGGGCTTCGGAACGGTCGCAGGTTTGGACTTCCTTCGCTATCTCGCCAACGACAATCTGTTCGGCGTCTTGCCCATGCCGTTTGTGCTGCTGCTGATCATCGCGGCAATCACGTGGGTCGTGCTGCATCGTTCGGTGTACGGGCGCTACTTGTTCGCGACCGGACGCAATCCGGAAGCAGCGCGTTACGCCGGCATCGATACCAAAAACATCGTGACGCTGACGTACGTCATCTCGGGCGCGCTGACGGCGATCTCGGGAATCATCTTCGCCTTCTACACGAACTCCGTTTCTCCGGCGAATCACGGAAACGCCTACGAACTCTACGGCATCGCGGCGGCTGTCCTTGGCGGTTGTTCGCTGCGCGGCGGCGAAGGTTCAGTCGTCGGCATCATCATCGGCACCGCGCTGCTACAGGTGTTGCGCAATCTGGTTAACCTGCTCGGCATTCCGAGCTCGCTCGACTTCGCCGTGATGGGAGCGGTAATCCTGATCGGCGTCATGGCGGACCAGATATTTACCGACCGCAGGAACCGGCGTCAGGTGGCGTTGATGCGCGAGATGAGTGCTGGTGAAGTTCAATCGAACTAACTTGGAGACCATTATGATCATCCGTGTGTTTGTGTTGCTCTGTTTGTGTGTGGTGCTTGCCGATGCGCAGGTCTCGAAAGACAGCTTTGGAACGGCCGACGGCCAAAGTGTAGACCTCTACACTCTTAAAAACCGCAACGGCATGGAGGCGAGGATCACGAACTACGGCGGCATCGTCGTATCGCTGAAAGTGCCGGATCGGAATCGCAAGTTCGACGACGTCGTTCTCGGTTTCAACGATCTCGATAGTTATTTAAAAGGACATCCATACTTCGGCGCCGTCATCGGCCGTTATGGCAATCGCATTGCGAAAGGGCGTTTCACGCTGAACGGCGTTGAGTACAAACTCGCGGTCAACAACGGCGAGAACCATCTGCACGGCGGAATCAAAGCGTTCGACAAAGTCGTCTGGACGGCGCAGGAGCAAAAGAGCGCGGCAGGCCCGGCCGTTCGCATGACGTACCTGAGTAAAGACGGCGAGGAAGGTTATCCGGGCAATCTTCAGGTCACGATGGTCTACACGCTCACCAACAAGAACGAGCTGCGCATCGACTACACCGCAACGTCCGACAAAGATACGGTGCTCAATCTAACGCACCACTCCTATTTCAATCTCGCCGGCGAAGGCAACGGCGACATTCTCAATCACCGGCTCATGCTCAACGCCAGCCGCTTCACGCCGACTGACGCAGGCTCGATTCCGACGGGCGAGCTGCGCAGCGTCACCGGCACGCCTTTCAATTTCCTGACGCCAATGGCGATTGGCGCGCGCATCAACCAGGACTACGAGCAGCTAAAGCTTGGCAACGGCTACGATCACAATTACGTGATCAACGGACGCATGGGAACGTTACGCCGCGCAGCGCGCGTGACCGAACCCACCACCGGACGCGTCATGGAAGTTTGGACCACCGAACCCGGCGTCCAGCTCTACACCGGCAACTTCCTCGACGGCACGCTCACGGGAAAGGCAGGCAAGGTCTATCAACGCCGTTTCGGTTTCTGCCTGGAAACCCAGCACTATCCCGACTCCCCCAACAAACCCACCTTCCCCACCACAACCCTGAAGAAAGGCGCCACCTTCCGCTCGACGACGATCTACCGCTTCTCTGCCGGGTAAGCACGCAAACCAAAACTGTCCAGCTAACAAAACAAATCACAAACGAACAGTCAGGAAGGGGGCAAGCGCAGCGCGCCCCCGCTGACTCCCGCATACCGAACTCACTTCTTCCTACCATAAATGCCACCAAGCTCTTTCACGGCAGTTGACAGCTTCTCCGCATCATCTGGCCACCACCAATCACGGTCGACCGCAACCGGTTGATCGCCTAACCCATGGAAAGATCGAAAACTCGACCAATAGTAGTCTCGAGCAGACTTAACTAGTCTCGCCTTCACAGGATTCGCATGCACGTAAGCAATCTTCTGGTTAATCATCCAACCACTCCACAGCGGCATTGCTTTAAAACTCTCCTGCCACACTTGACGTCCTTCTCGTGCCTTACGAAACTCAAACCGAGCGCTACACCCAACAATCTCCTTCGCCACTTGACTCTTCAAATCCCGACAGAACTCCACTATGCGGCCATCCCTAGGGTTGGAGATAAGATGAAAGTGGTCTGGCATTAAGACATATGCAATCAGCTTAGAAGGCCATTTCTCATTGACGTCGCTTAGCTGTTCCAGGAAGGCACTGCAACATTCAGGTTCACTAAAAACTGGAACCCGATTCAGGAAATTGCCAGTAACAAAGTGCAACGCACCAGGCAAATCGAGATTGGACCATTTGCGAGCCATGTGAGGAATCTTCGTGCGTGAACGCAGCCGTATGTTAGACCCAGCTGCACGAATTCAGCAACATACGTCGAGATAAGGTAGTGCTTAATTTCGTAGGTGGTAGCCTCATTGCATGGCGATTCCAAGCGGCAGCGCCCCCACTTTTCGGAATCCAAATCCTCAACCCAGCGGGGGCGCGCTACGCTTGCCCCCTTCCTGACTGTACTTGCGATTCTTCTCACTTATATTCGAGCTTCCACACCTTGTTCAGGCCCACTTCCCTGGGCAAATCGAAGACGATGTTCATGTTCTTGCCGGCCCCGAAGCTGTTGCTGCCTTCTTTCAGCCATGAAAGACTCACGACGGCGAGCCACCCGTCTTCCCCTCGCACCTCTGCATTGCGTTTCTCACGCCACGCCCGAGATAAACGAAGACGAATGCTCTGAACATGGATGAAATCGTGATCTACAACGGTAGTCTCAAACGTGCTTCGCAGCCGCGGAGTTGTTGACGGTTTTCGAGGGTCAGGGTGCCGCCGTGGGCCTCGGCGATCTGGCGCGAGAGGACCAGGCCGATGCCCGAGCCTTGCGCCTTCGTTGTGAAAAACGGGACGAACAGGTTCGCAGTGCTCGCAAGGCCCGGGCCTTCGTCGCGGATCCACACCTCGACTTGCCCGTTCTTCTGCTGCCAACCAACTTCCACTCGCCCACGCGTTTCCATCGACGCATCGACGGCGTTGCGCACGAGGTTGATCAGCAATTGCTCCAACTGCACATCGTCGCCGCGTACCACGAGATCCGGACCGGAAACGACGTTCACCGGCAACCGCGTCTCCAAACTCGCCACCCGCGACACCAGCGTGCCGATCTTCAACGGCTCGAGTCGCGGCGGAGGCAGTCGCGCCAACTTCGAATACGACTCCACAAACCGCGCCAGCGAATCCGCCCGCGACGAGATCACCGCAAGCCCGCGATGCATGTCTTCACGCCAGTCCGCCGGCTCCGGTTCGCGTCCAATCAAGTCAGCCAAACTTCCCGCGACTGACTTGATCGGCGCCAGCGAGTTGTTCAGTTCATGGCCCAACACACGCAACAGACGCTGCCATGCCGTTCGCTCTTCTTCACGCAGCGTCTGGCTCAAGTCAGTCAACACCAGCAACTGAAGCTGCTGACCGCCTTCGCGAAACGTGCTTCGCCGAACGTCCCAACGGCCCACGCCGCCGGGAAAAACCATCTGCATCGTTTGCGGCCCACTGGCGGCAGGCGAGTTCAAACATTCGGACAGACCGAGCTCATCGCTGGTGCGGTCCAACAAACGCGCCACCGGTTGGGCCAACAGTTTCTCGCCCGCTCGGTTGACCAGACGCAGACGATGATCGCCGTCGAAAGCAAACACCGCGACGTCGATCTCCGCCATCACCGTCCGCAGCAGCGCCGTCGCTTCCATCGCGCCGAGCCGCTGCTCACGCAACGTTTGGCCCAGGTCGTTGACTTCGAGCATCACTTCGCCGAGCGCATCGCCCGTCAACGCGCGCCGGCCGCGAATTGAGTAGTCGCCTTCGCGAATCGCAGCGAGGATGTTCGAAAGAGTTTGCAGCGGCCTGACAATTCGCTGCTTGAGGTTCAGCGAGATGCCGAGCCACAACAGGACCAGGAACAGATCGATCGTCCATTGGACCTGCGCCGAGTAGCCGTCGTACCACAGCAGGAATGCGCACAAAGCGACGGCGGGAAACCCGGCGCCGAGCGCGAGCAGCGTGATGCGTCTTTCAAACTTGAACCCTGCGCTGCGCGCGAGTGCGGGATCAAGCGACGCAAATGGCGAAGGGTGTTTTGGAGGCTTGACGGGCGTACTCACACGAGCATGATAACTATTCGGCAGCCCGGAGAAAACACGGATTTCAGGACAGGTTGTACTTCTGCAAGCGGCGATAGAGCGCGCTGCGGCTCAGCCCGAGCGCCTCGGCCGCCCGGTTTGCGTTGCCTTCGAAGCGCGCCAACGCCTTCTTGATCAACAAACGTTCGGCGTCCTCAAGGCTCATCTCCTCAAGCTGCGCCGACAGACGCGCATCGGGCGTCGCCTCCAAAGCGAGATCGAAAGCAGTCACAACACTGCCAGTGCTCATCAACACAGCCCGCTCGATCACGTGATCGAGCTCGCGCACGTTGCCCGGCCACCGATGCTGGCGCAGCGCGTCCAACGCCTCAGCCGTGAAGCCCATGATCGGCCGGCGATAACGCTCGCGGTGCAGTTTCAGAAAGTGTTCGGCGAGAATCGGAATGTCTTCGGCGCGATCGCGCAACGGCGGCAGTCGAATCTCGACCGTGTTCAGGCGAAACAGCAAGTCCTGCCGAAACCGTCCCTGCGCGACTTCCGCTTGCAGGTCTGCATTCGTCGCCGACAACAGACGCACGTTAACCTTCTGCGTCTTCGAAGATCCGACTCGCTCAAACTCGCCCGTCTCGAGTACGCGCAACAACTTGGCCTGCAAGTTCAACGGAACGTTTCCGATCTCGTCGAGAAAAAGCGTGCCGCCGTCCGCCAGCTCGAAACGCCCGACGCGATCGCTTTTCGCATCGGTAAACGCACCGCGCACGTGTCCGAACAACTCGCTTTCGAAAACGCCCTCCGCCAGCGCGCCCGCATTCAACGAGATCAACGGTTTCGCGCGGCGTGACGAGATCGAGTGAAGCACGCGCGTGATCACTTCCTTCCCGGTGCCGTTCTCGCCGGTGATCAGCACGTTCGCGTCAGCCGGACCGATGCGCTCGACCAGGTTCAAAACATACTTCATCGCCGGCGACTCGGAGACGATCTGCGGTATGTCGCTCGACCCCTCGGAGACACTGTCGCGCAGCGCGATGTTCTCCGCTTCCAGCTTCCGACCGCGGCGCAGCGCTTCAGCGAGCTCGACTTGCGTGCGCAAGACGGCGATCAGCCGCGCGTTGTCCCAGGGCTTTTGGATGAAGTCGCGCGCGCCTCGCCGCATCGCTTCAACCGCGAGATCGACGCTGCCCCACGCAGTCATCACCACCACTGGGAGCGTCGGATCGACGGCGCGAATGCGGCTGAGCAGGTCGAGACCTTCGCTGCCCGACGTCGTATCGCGAGCGTAGTTGAGATCGATTAGGACGACGTCGAGCTCCTGCGAGTCGATGGCCCTAAGCACACCTTCGGGCGACGAAGCGCTTTCGATTTGAAAGCGCTCACCCTTCAGCAGCAGGCTCAACGCGGCCAGGACGTCAGCCTGATCGTCAGCAATCAGGATACGAGGCATGGAATTAAGTAACCACAGATCAAACTGTTCTGTCTAATCCGTGTAAAAGACCAGAGCAACGTTACTCGTATCTCAGAGCTTCAAGTGGATCCACTTTCATCGCCCGTCTGGCCGGGAGATAACACGCCAGCAGCGCGACGGCAATTAAACCTACGGACACGAGCGCAAAAGTCGTGACGTCAGTCGGCGTCACTTCGAACAACAGTTTCGACATCAAACGAGTCAGCGCAAACGCGCCAGCGAGACCGAGCCCGACGCCGATCAGCGCCAGCGACATGCCGTTTCTCAAAACCAGCTTCAGCACGTCAGCCGCACTCGCGCCGAGCGCCATACGCACGCCAATCTCCTGCGTGCGCTGTGTGACCGAGTAACTGACCACGCCGTAAATCCCGATCGCCGCGAGCAGCAACGCGAGCACGGCGAACGCGCCGAGCAGAAACATGCCGAAGCGGCGCTGGGCCACTGACTGCGCGACGAGTTCCTCCATCGTGTTGACGTTCGAGATCGGCACGTCGCGATCCAGCTCTCGCACCTTCGCGCGCGCGATCGAGATCAAACGCTTCGGATCGGACGTCGTGCGAATGACGACGACTGGACCAAACGGCGGGACCGTATTCGTGTGGTAATAGATCTCGGGCCGCGGCTCGATGTCGAGCCCGAGATGACGAACGCTGCCGACGACGCCCACGATTGTTTGCCACTGCGTGTGTTGACCGCTCGAAGTGGCGGTGCTGATTCGTTTGCCGACCGGATCTTCGCCGGGCCAGAAACGCCGGGCCATCGCTTCATTGATCACCACCGAGCCCGTGTTGTTCGTGACGTCTTGTTCGGTCACAAGGCGCCCGGATAGAAGCGGGATTCCCATCGCTTGGAAATATCCGGTGCTGGCCCGACGAAAGTCGATCTCCGGCCGTTCGCTCACGGGCACGTCGCGTCCTTCGATCGCCAAAAACGTCGTGATGTTATTCAACGTGCTCATCAACGGCAGACGCGTAACCACGCCGACCTCCGACACTTCCGGCGCGGCTTTGAGCGTGGCTTCGAGTTGCTGGAAAAACTGGATGCGCTTCTGCGGCTGCTGATAACTGGTGTTCGGCAGTCCGACCTGCATCGTCAACAAGTTCTCGGTCGTAAAACCGGGCTTCACGTCGAGCAGCCGAGCAAAGCTGCGCAGCAACAGCCCCGCGCCGATCAACAGGACCATCGCCATCGCCATCTCGGCGATCACGAGCAAACTACTCAAGCGCCGTTGACGGGTCTCGACGACCGCGCCGCGCCCGCCTTCCTTCAACGCCGAGCTGAGATCGAGCCGCAGCGTTTGCCACGCAGGCGCGAGCCCGAAGACGATGCCCGTAATAACCGAAGCGGCGAGTGTAAAAACCAGCACCGTCATATCGATGCCGATCTTGTTGTAACTCGGAATCGGAATCGGGTTCAGCGCCAGCAACGCGTTGACGCCCCATGAACCGAGCACGACTCCCGCCGCGCCGCCGAGCACCGACAACGTGATGCTTTCGGTGAGCAGTTGCCGCAACAAGCGCATTCGTCCAGCGCCCAGCGCGGACCGCACGGCTATTTCTTTATGACGCGCGGCGCCGCGCACCAGCATCAAATTGATGATGTTCGCGCACGCGATGAGCAACACCAGCCCGACGGCGCCAAACAACAGCAACAACGCCGGCCGCACCTTGCCGGTGACTTGCTGGTGCAGCGGCACGAGCCGCAAACTCACGCCGCCATTCGCATCGGGATACGCACCTGCGAGCCGCTGCGCGATGTTCGTCAGCTCCGCGCCTGCTTCACTCGCCTGCACACCATCGTTCAGACGGCCCACGACCGAAAGCAAACGAACCTGCCGCGCGCTCGACGCAAACTGGTTCTGCGAGAGCGGCGCCCAAACCTCGGCGGCCGGATCGAGAAACTGAAATCCAGCCGGCATGACGCCGACGATCGTTGCGCTCACGCCGCCGATCGAAAGCTGTTTGCCAACGGCATTCGGGTCCGCGCCGAGACGACGTTCCCACAACCGGCGGCTAATGATCGCGACTGGTGTTCCACCGACGCGATCTTCGTCGCTCGTGAACACACGGCCGCGCTCCGGCGCAACCTTCAGAATCTCGAACAAGTTCGCAGAGACGTACATTCCCTGGATCGGTTCAGGCTCGCCATCGCCGGTCAGGGTGAAGTTCCACAGCGGCGACGCCGCACCGATCGCGCTAAACGATTTCGCCTGCGACTTGAGATCGTTGTAGTCGCCGAACGATAACGGCTGCTCCTGGTTCGCGTCTTTCGTGGTCCAGAGCATCGCCAGCCGCTCGGAGTCCGGGTACGGCAGCGGCCGCAAAACGACTGCGTTCACGACCGTGAAGATCGCCGTGTTCGCGCCGATACCCAGCGCCAGCGTCACGATCGCAATCGCCGTGAACGTCGGATGTTTGATTAGGCCGCGTAAGCCGTACTTGATGTCTTTCAACATAGGATCATTCGTAACGCAGCGAGATCGTCGGTTCGACTTTCGTCGCTCGGCGTCCCGGTAAATAACACGCCAACAACGCGACCCCGATCAGCAGCGCCGCAATGCCGCCAAACGTTGTCGCGTCAGTTGGCGCGACCCCAAACAACATCGACGCCATCAATCGCGTCAGGGCAAACGCCGCGGCTAATCCGATGACGACGCCGATGATCGCGAGTTTCATCCCATGGCCCAGGATCATCGTGAACACGTCGCGCGGACGCGCTCCGATCGCCATGCGAATGCCGATCTCGTGCGTGCGCTGCGTCACCGAGTAAGACATAACGCCGTAAATGCCGACGACGGCCAGCACCAGAGCGATGCCCGCAAACAGACTCAGCAGCGTCAGGTTCAAACGCTCGCCCGCCACTGACTCGGCGCGAATGTCGTCCATCGTACGTGGACTGTAGATCGGTTGATCGGGATCGATTTGCTTGACCGCCCCACGCACCGCGCCGATCAACTGGTTCGGATCGGAAGCGCCTTTCATGATCACCGTCATGCCGCTCTGCGGCACCTGCGCAAAGGGGAAATAACCCTGGACTCGATCGCTGTTCTGATTGAGGCTCTCCATCTTCACGCGCCCGACGACGCCGATCACTTCCAGCTTCGGGTTCTGCGGATTGCTGCCGCCGATTCTTACGTGTTTGCCAATCGGATCTTCGTTGGGCCAATGACGCTTCGCAAACTCTTCGTCGATCACGATCAGGTTCAAACCCGCGCCTTCGCGCTGGTTTTCGTTCAGCTTGCTGAGATCCCGTCCGGCAAGGTGCGCGCGGTTGTCGCGATCCGTAAACGTGCGGCCGCGCAGCAACGGAATGTTCATGGCCTTGAAATAGTCAGGCGTCACCAGACACGCTTCCAGCAGCGGCACCTGATCGCGAGGCGGTTCAGGCTGACCGTCGATCACGTACGACGTCTGCCAGCCGTTGTTGCCCAGCGGCAGTCCCGAAGCAGCCGCGACTGACTCCACGCCGGGAAGGCCGCGCAGGTTCTCCAACAGGCGATCGTAGAACTGGGCCCTCGCCTCCTGCGTCGTGTACTTCTTCTGCGGTAACGAGATGCTGAAGCTCGTGAGGTGTTCGTGCGAGAAACCGGGATTCACTTTCTGCAAGAGATAGAAACTGCGAATCATCAATCCCGCGGCAATCAACAGCACCAGCGTCGTCGCCACTTCGACAACGACCAGCGAACTGCGCAGCCATTGGCGGCCGCTCGTCCCGCGCCCGCTTTC
>DASRIM010000087.1:0-19076 GCA_035649995.1 Pyrinomonadaceae bacterium
CTGCGGATCGTCGAGTATCTGCTGGTAGTCGGAAGTGAAATACGCTGCTCCGAAACGCCGGGCGTAGGTGTTTCCGCGCGCTGAGCTGGCGGAATAGACGGCGTGTAAACTCGCGTTCGGTATCTTCGCCAAACTCGGCAGGTGCGCCCACCGCGCCAGATTGCCCGCGCCAACCAGCGCCACTTTCAGATCCGATTTCGCCGCCCGGCTCTTCAGGTCGACTCTGCGTTTCGGCGCCGGCTTCTCCGAGCCGCCGTTCACGGCGATCGGTTCGGGGTAACGCAACAACACTCCCAAACTATTCGACGCCGGATCCATCACCGTCTGATAAGCCTGCGGCGCATCATCGAGATTGAATTCGTGCGTGATCAATGACTGAAGATCGATCCGTTTCAGCGCGACCAGCCGCAGAAACTCCTCCATGTTCCGTTTTTCAGTCCAGCGCACGTAAGCAATCGGATAGTCGTGACCGCGCACTTCGTATTCAGGATCGTAGCTTCCCGGCCCGTACGCGCGCGACATCAGGAGTTTGATCTCCTTCATGTACATTTCCGACCACGGAAAACTCATCTCCACCGCCCCGACGATCACGATCGTGCCGCGATCTCTGCAAATGTCGAGCGCCAGTTCACATGGCGCGGACGACTTCGACGCAGCCGCGACGATCACGCAGTCGGCGCCCAACCCATTCGTGATCGAGCTGACTTCTTCCGCAATCGAGACGCTTCCGTCGAGACAGTGATCCACTCCCAATTTGCGTGCCAACTCCGTGCGATCGGATCTCAGATCGATCCCGATCACGCGCGCGCCCTGCAGCCGCGCCAACTGCGCCACCAACTGGCCAACTAATCCAAGACCTACTATCGCTACAACGTCGCCTACGCCGACTTCCGAGATCCGCACCGAGTTGAGCGCGATGCTTCCGAGCGTCGTGAAACACGCATGCTGGAAAGGAACTTCATCGGGCACGTGTACGATCAGGTTGCGCGACGCGAGAATCGTTTGGCCGTGTCCGGTTCCCTCGCCTCCGTACGCAACGCGATCGCCGACTTTGAAGTCGCTGACCGACGGGTGCCGCTCGGAAATCACTCCGGCGCCGGCGTATCCGAGCGCTGCGTATTCCTTGAACTTCGCGCGAACTTCGGTGATCGTCGGCAGCGGTCCCATCGATTTCAATCCATCCCAAACCTTGCGCAACTGCGAAGGGTTCTCGGCGACCTCTTTGATAATCCCTTCGTGGATGCTGGCGCTCTCCGTTCCACTGCTGATCAGCGAATACACGGGGTTCACCAGGACGTGGTTGGGCGTGACCATCGGCTCTGGCGCGTCGGCCACAACTATATGTTTCAGTCCTTTGCGAAAAACCTGTTTCATGTGAGTCGGGGAGCCTCTCTACAGAGCTGAATCAGTTTCGGCCATGGGCACGCGCCGATCACTGGTGCTCGTCAAAAAACCCTTTTGTTGAGCCAGTTCGCGGTAGAGATCGAGCCACTGATCGCGGATGTGCGGCCAGGTGAATTTCCTGGTCGACTCATGCGCGTTGCGAACCAGCTTCAGGGCGAAGTCGTTGTCCTCGAGCAGGCGAATGGCCGCGGCGGCGAGCGCCTTGTGATCGTCGCGATTGACGATCAGACCGGTCACCTCGTTCGTCATGATGTAAGGAATCGCGCCGCCGCCGTCTGTTGTCACTACGTTCAGCCCGCACGCCATGCTTTCCGTAAGCGAACTCGGCATGTTATCGATGCTGGTGGCCGACAGATAGATGTCGGCCGCATCGTAGAGCGCGGGCATGTCTTCAAACTTCACAAAACCGATGAACTCCGCATTCCGCAGCTTCAGATCGCGCGCGAGTGTCTCGAGGTCCTGACGCAGAAAACCGTCAGCGGCGATCGTCAGCCGTGCTTCGGGATACGCTTCCTGGATGATCGCAAACGCGCGCAACACACACGGCACGTTGTAAAGCGGTTCCAGCAAACGGCTCGTCAGAAACACAGGACGCAGCGGGCGCCGCTCGCGATACGTGAAACGGTCCAACTCGACGATGTTGTGAATCGCGCGAGCGCGCAAGCCGTAACGCGCGAAGACGTCCACGAGATAACCGGAAGGAACGACGACCTCGCCGGCCCACCGGATCGTCGGCACTGCCGTGCGCCACGTCTCGAGATGATCCTCGGCTTCGCCGCTGCGGTAGTTCAGAATCGACTTCTTTCCGTAGAGCCGTGAAATCGCGAGCGCTGGAATCGCGGATAATGAATACGAGTAATACGACGCGCAGAAGATGTGAATGATGTCGTACTTTCTGACGCGCCACAGCAACAAGGCGACGTAGTACAGCGTCGTCACGATCGTGCGGACATACTTGATCCGCTGTAGCGATCTGAGCACGCCCGGCAGCCGCGGATTGTGCGGCAGGAAACCGACTTCGAGCTCCGGCTCGCGCTCCAGACCTTCCCGCAGACGCACGGCCTGCCGCGACTGCCCGCCGAGAATATCGAGCGAAGGCGCAACGATCAGTACGCCGAGCTTTACCTGGGTTTTTTTAGTATCGGTGGACATTCAATGAAAACTTGTTCGTGCTCTTTGTGCGTTTTCGTGGCAGCAACTCGGTATAAAGACTCTCGACATTCTGAAGTTGTTTGAGTGACGAAAACTTCTCGTTTACGCGCCGTCGCCCTGCTTCACCAAGCGAGCGTGCGCTTTCGGCGTCTGACAATAACGCGATCACATGATGCGCCAGTTGCTCGTGATCGCCCGCCGGAACCAGGTAACCCGTTTCGCCATGAACGATCGCTTCTCGCGCGCCGCCCACGTCCGTCGCAACCACCGGACGGCCCGCGGCCATGTACTCGAGAATCGCATTCGAGAAACCTTCGGAGCTCGAGCTCAGCACACAAACGTCCGAGACTGACAACACCGAACCGACGTTCTGGCACCTGCCGATAAAAAACGTGCGATCCGCGATGCCGAGACTGCGCGCCAGCTCCTGCGTCGCTTCCATCAACTCGCCCTCGCCGGCGACGATGAACGCTGCGTCAGGAACGCTGTCGTGGATCCGCTTCGCAGCGCGCAAAAACGTCGGATGATCTTTGTAACAGGCCGGCTCCGGGTTCCACACGTGCGCGCGCATGTTTGCCATGATCGTTACGAAGCGCGCCTGTTCCGGCACGTTGAGCGAGCGCAGTATCTCGCTGCGTTCCGTCTGCGCCGGCCGCACTCTCGCGAGATCAAGCCCGTTGTAGATCGTACGGACTTTTTGCGCCGGCACACCTTCTCGTATCAACTGCTGGCGGACGTCTTCACAGTTGGCGACAACCGCGTGGGCTGCTCGATACGAAGTGCGTTCGACGAGTCGCTGGCTTTCCGGACGCACGGCAGACTCACGGCGCGACGCGATTCGCACAGGCACGCGGGCGAGCGCCGCCGCGGCCATTCCGAATACGTTCGTGTAAAAGTCGTGGCTGTGAACGACGTCGATCTCGTGCTTTCTCAGGTACCGCGCGAAGCGCCACACCTGGCGTGCGGTATGAAGATCGTAGAAGCTGTTGAGTCGAAACTCCGGGACCTCGTGCAGCCCGAGCCGGTTGATCTCGTCCAACAGCACGCCTTGGCGCTCCAGCGTAGCGACGAAGACGTTGCAGTGTCCGCTTTCGATCAGCAGTCTCGTTAACTGCACCGCCTGCCGCTCGGATCCACCCTGGTGGAAACTGCCGATTAGTTGTAGCGCGTTGTAACTCAAGTCTCTATTTCGCCAGTGCCGCCGCGGCCGCATCTCGCCAGCCAAGCGGATGAAGGACCGCCGGCAACTCTTTCGTCATCAGTCGATCGATCTTTCCCGTTCCCCAGTCGCCTGACAGCGTGACGTCGTCGGGCCGCGCAGTCGAGATGGGCCAACGAAACTCACCAAACGCCTCACGCACGATCGGCAACCTTCGCGGATCGTAACCAAGCAGCTTCGCGCCGAACCAATCGACACACGCCGCATTGTTTCCAGCGAACAACAGACCCAATTGCAGCGGCTGCGGCGACAATGGTCCATCGCCCTGTCCGGCGACGACGGCGTCCGCCAGGTGGACCACTCTGCGGCGCGCGGAAGCCGACATGGAACCATCGGTTTCGCCGTAAAGCAGGATACGGTTGAGGTCGAGACCTGTGCGCCAGATCGTATCGTTGCCGATCCAGGAACCCTCGATGCCGAGATTGTCGCCCATCAGGTGCAGCACGCGGTTCAATTGCGTCGCCACTCCGCCCCAAACTCGTCCCATCGCCCCGGAGTCAGTCAGGTTCTGCTGATCGGCGGCGTATTCCAACATTCGTTTCACGCGAGAATTTCCGGGATAACAGTCGCCGCCGAGGTCCGCGCCGCCGAGCCGGTGATGCGGCAGGTACTCCTTGTTTCCATTGATGCCGATCAGGTTCTTCAGCGCGCAGGTTATGCCGGCTTTCTTGTGCGTCTTCAGTTTGGGCAGATTGATGACGACGTCGGCTTCGAGCACGTCGCGCGCGACGAGATATCGATGCCGTCCCTTGCCGTGCGTTTTCGCCATCAGCCGCGGGTCGTAACACGTGACGCGGAAATCGTCTTTCTCGTCCGTAATCGGCTCGAGCAGACTGTCCGCGCCGAGATCGAAGAGCAGGAAGTCTTCTTCGGGAAGCACGTTCTCTTCGGCGACTCGAACACCGTTCACGTAGCGCGCCGTCGTCCGGCGAAAGTCTTTCACGCCTTTGAAACGAGAATCAGCCTGCTTGAGAGCTTTGGCCCATACGTCCAGTCCCGTAGTTTCCAGAAGCGCGGCGAAATCCGCGGTCTGAATCGGAGCATCGCCGACGACGACTTCGGACGCTTCCGTTTGCAACGCCGCATGGGCCACCGCTTTGACGACCGACTGATGCGTGATCATCGGATCCATCCCGCCGTCGCCCTGGTTGTGATGCAGCACGAAGTTGGGCTTGATCAGCACGCGCGCGCCGGCCGGGATCAAATTTCCCCAACCCATGTGAGACCACAACCGACCGATCGAGCGCGCGATCTCCTCGTCGCCATACGCGCCGGTCTCCACCACTGCCAAACTCGGATCGAAATTGCTGCTCATACTTCGCTGATCACCGGACGCCATTTGTTCGACGTCGTTCGCACCACGGACTCGGTTAATTCGATCTTGATCGGAAGACCCGGCAAGTTTGCCTTCAACGTGTCTTCGATCTCGCGCCGGCTGTTGTCGTTGAATTCCTTCTGCGGAACGATCTGAAGCTCGACCGAATGATCGCGCCGCTGCAAAAACAGAAACTCACGGACCGGATAATCCTTCAACAAGTGCGGCACTTCCTGTCCTGCAACCCAACGGCCGTCAGGGAGCGAAATACGATCGATGACGCGGCCCATCACGTCCTCCAAGACGAACGCCGGATGCCCGGGCTTACTGCCCGCGGGAAAACGTCCGACGTCGCCGATGCGATAACGAATCATCGGCATCGCGTCCGCATGGAGTTTGGTGACCAGTATCGGCGACTCCGCTTGCGGCAGTTCCGGTTCGACGAGCGTGTACGACCAGTCGATCGTGTACTCGAGCGGCCTCGCCTGGTCCAACTGTACGCCCAAACATCCAGCGTCGCGCGATCCGTATCGTTCATGTACCGGCCGCCCGAATGCTTCTTCAATCAGCGCGCGATGCCTGGACCAGAGCTTCTCGCCACCGGTGATCAAACAGCGCGTCGGATAGCTCGGTTTGAACTTGCGGGCCAGCACGTGCTCGGCCAGGTAACCGAGCGCGCTCGCGTAAGCGATGATGCACGCAGGCCGGAAGCGTTCCAGTTCCTCGTGATACTTGTCGAGCGTCTCCGGCGACATACGCAGCGAATCGAACCATCGCACGTTTGAAACAAACGCCTGGTAGCGCTCGCGAAGCGAATCACTCCCCTTCGGGTCCAGATGATGGCCCCACAGCAACGCGGTGCGGCTGCCTTCGGGCACGCCGAGCGTCTGGAAAAAATGTTCCATGCCGCTGTCGCGCCAGCCGCGTTCGTTTGGTCCTAACCAGATTTCAGTTGGAACGCCGGTCGAGCCGCCGGTGCGGTCTTTTCGAAGCTGATCGGGCGGGACTGCCGAGGAGAGAAGCCTTGGTCCAGCTTCGTGGACGTCCTCTCGATCCAGCGCCGGTAGACGGGAGAACTCTTCGAATCCGAAATCGACGTGCGGATCGAATTGGTGTCGGTCGAAAAGCTCGCGGTAGTAGACCGTCTCTTCATAAGCTCGCCGCACAACGGTGCGCAGGCTCTCGAGTATCCAGCGCGTCTTTTGCTCGCGGTCCCACGAAGACGTCTGGCGGCGGAAGCGCAGACCTTCTGCAAACGCCTGCTGCGTGGGTCGGGTAGCGGGACGGGTCGAGCGCTGTAGCCGCGAAAACGGCATCAGCACGTGAAGTGACAAGCCGTCGTGAATGCCGCCGATTAAGTCCATCTCAAACCTGTCCGCGTTCTACCGGAACACGGATTAACCGATTAGCTTCTGGGTCTTCTTGGAGAAGGGGTGCTCCCAACGTTCGCGCGCAAACTCATCTTCCGGGGGGAACTTCATTATGAATAGCCGGTGGAAACAAACAGCGTAACCCACCAGATAGTAGATGTACCATTGATAAGCAACCGCGCCGAAGAAACTGCTGAACATGAACCCGATGAGCGAAGCCTGTAAACCAACGGAGAGATAGTAGAACTGCCTGCGATCCGGGTGCTCGTAACTTTCTTTCTCGACCAGCCGCATGCGTCGAAGAGGGTGGACCAGAAACATCACGTAGATCACTGCCGCCGCCAGTCCCATTTCAGCAGCGACTTGCGTGTAGGCGTTATGCGTTTCCAGGTTGCGCGGGGACTTCTGACGAAAGTTTCCGATGCCGACGCCGAAGAGCGGATACCGCAGCGCCACCCAGACAGAACGTTTCAGAACTTCGGTTCGCTGGCTGGACGAGCCGGTCAGGTCAGCGGCGGAATTGAAGATCGTCGAGACACGGCTGGAGAAAGCTCCCGGCGCCATAGCGATGAACAAGATCACCGCAAACACGAGCGCGCCCGTCGTCGCCACGCGATTCTTCTTGCCTAACCTGCGGACCAACACAAATGTCGCCGCGACGAGACCGATAAATCCACCACGCGAGAAAGTGACAACGATGCCCGCGACCATCAATCCCGTCACCCCGAAATAGACCAGCTTCTTGATCGGGTTACGGCCGCCCAGCCCCAGCGTCACGGCGATCGGGATCATCGTGACAAGGTGCAGCGCAAGATCGTTTGAGTTTCCGAACAGGCCTCCGATTTTGCCGCCGATGCGCATGATGTCGCCGTATGCGATAGCAAAATTGCCCGACTGGTAGTCGATGATTGCGTTGATGCTCAAGTAAACGCTGACGCCGAGGACCAGCCACAGCAACAGTTTCAGCCGCAGCTCCGTGCGCACGACGTTGACGATCACGACGAAGATCACGATCGTCTTGATCAGCATCTCGCTGAACACCTTCCAGGCGTCCGCAAGCGAGTCCGCCATCGGCATCGACAAGAGCGCCGCCAGGCCAAGCAGCAGAATCAGGTTGATCTCTTTCGGACGCGCGGTGAGGTTACCTTCGAGAGCGAGTTGAGTGCCGAAGTAAACAGCCAGCGTGACGATGCCGGTGTAGAACGCCATCTGGTTGAGTGACGAAAGGGCGGGGATAAGTTCGTACGGCCGCAGGTAGAGAATGACGCTGAACAGAAAAAGGAGCGCGAAACTGACAGTGTGCCCGCGGCGGCGAATCCAGTTTCCACTCCGCGTCACGAAAGACGCATCTTTTTGCTGAACTGTCGCAGCCGGGACCGGCGCAACGACGTCGCTGTCGAACGACTTATGCTTTCCCGCGGTGGGCCACACTTCGATCGGAGCAGCGTTGTCCCGGCCGCGGTTAGCGCGGCTTGGAAACACGCCTTCGTAATCGAGTGCTTCGGGTTTTGATCGCATAGAAAAGCAGTTAGTTACTTGAACTCTTACGGCCAAAAGAACAAGTCAGGAAGGGGGCAAGCGTAGCGCGCCCCCGCTGTTTTGGCTTGCGTAATCTGAAAGAGCGGGGGCGCGCTGCGCTTGCCCCCTTCCTGACTGTTCTAGCGGTCGTCATGGATTAGCAACGACGCAGTAAAGCTTGCCGACCCGCGTCAGCGTGTGACGGCTGAAACCGGCGTCTTTCATTAGCTTGTTGATGCGCGCCGCGCTGTAGAAATAGACGTCGCAGCCCTTGATCGTCAGTCTCACTTTCCTGACCGGCGCGCGCCAGGTCCATAACCGCGGAAACGCCATGATCGCTTTGTCCGTGCTCAACTCACGCATCCTGCGCAGCACCGGCAAAGGATCGCTGATGTAGTCAAACAACCCGATGCCGAAACTCACGTCGAATTTCGCGCCCGCGTTGTCCCACTCGAGCAGGTCCGTCTGGATGAACGTGCAGCGATCGTCGAAGTTTTGGTCCGCGGCGGCCTTTTGGCATAGACCAATCATGACTTCGGCGATGTCGAGCCCGACCACCTTGCGCGCTCCGCGGCGAACGAGCTCAAAATCGTAAAGCCCGTTGCCGCAGCCGACGTCGAGAAACGTCCGGCCCGGGATCGGTTCGCAATTCGCAATCGTGAACTGGAAACGCTCGTACATGTCCTTGCGGAAAATCTGATCGAGCGTGTTGGAAAGCTTAGACTTGCGATGCGTGTAGATTCGCTGGAAAGCGTCAGCTTCGCTGTTCCAAAACGCACGCTGCGCCTGAATCTCGTTGTTCAAATCTGGAGCACCTCTCTAACCGTGGTGAATTGGAAATCATTGACGAGACGGCCCAAACGCCGCTCAGTTTGATCTAAATTGCGATAGTGTCGAAACTTCTGAGAAGCGGACAAATTTTTGATACGCGGCTGTTCCGGATCTAGCTCCCAGGGATGGAGGTAGAAGACGACCGCGCGGCCCTGTTCGTTGACCTTTTTCATGCAAAATCGCGTGTAACTGTAGGGAAACAGGCGGAAGTAGCCGCCGCCGCAGAACGGGAAGCGGCGCCCGAACATCTCGAGCACGCTCATCGGAAATTCGTAGAGCTTGTCCGTGATCTTGTACGGGCTGAGCGGCGCGTCGGCGATGCCGTAGTCGGGATGAAAACCGACGGGAAAGACTGACGAGTCGTAACGAAAACCGTACTTCTCGAGAATCGGCAGCGCCCAGTCTTTCGTCGACTTCACCATCGAGAACGACGGTGCACGAAATCCGACCGGCTGCGTCTTGATGCCGGTCTTCGCAATCGCTTCGAGCGCCTTCGCCAGATCTTCGTCGAACTCTTCCGGCGTGATTTCAGTCAGCAACAGATGGTTGTAACCATGCACGCCGATCTCGTGTCCGCGCGCTTCCACTTCGCGAATCAGATCGGGCGCGCGATCCGCAACCCAGCCGAGAATGAAAAACGTCGCGCGAACGTTATGACGGTCCAGCAGGTCCAAAATGCGCGTCGTGTTCGCGCGCACGCGCAGGTCGCACTTGTCCCAGTCGTCGCGCTTGATCGCTTGCGCCAGATTGTGGACACAAAACCAGTCTTCCAGATCTATCGACAGCGCGTTCTTCATGCTGTTTACTCGCGGCTCGGTTCCCAACGCGTGTACCTTTCCCCGGTCAAAAACTTAACGAATGCGATCAACGAAGCGAGGTTCGTGATCACGAAATACTGCGGCAACGCCAACAACCCGGACGTCAAACCTGCTCGCTCGAGGATCCACGAAACCAGCGCCGCCATGTAAAAAGCGACTTGCATCACGAACACCGCCGCATAAAAACCGCTGCGCGTCGCGAGCACGCCCGAAGTCACAAAGATCGCGATCAAGAACACCGGCACGAGATACCGCATAACCTTGTGCGACCATAACTCGACCGCATAAAAACCGCTCTTGAACGGATTGAGCACGTTCCGGTTTCGCCAAAGATCAGAAAACGTCTGCGAGATGATGCGCACGCGCGCCGCCAGCTCTTTCTTCGCCTGCCGGTTCGGCTCTTCAGTGCAGACCGCCTCGGGAACGTAGACCGCCCGCAAACCTTGTTCCACCATCGTCGTCGCGATGATGAAGTCGCTGCACGCTTCGTTGTAGAGCGGAATGTAGGCCGACGCTCTCACCGCGTACATGCAGCCGCAAACGCCGATCAGCGAGCAGACGTTGCTCTCGTGTTTCTTGAGAAAGAACTCGTAATTCCAGTACGACTGAGTGCCGGCGCCGACGTTCGAATCCTTGTCGTCCTGGTAGATCACTCGTCCGGTGACGCAGCCGACGCTTTTGTCAGCGAACGCGGGAATCATCAACCGCAACACGTCGGGACGATAGTGCGTCGTCGCGTCGGAAAAGACGATGATCTCGCCGCGAGCTTTCGTGACGGCAGCGTTTTGCGCGGCAGTTTTACCGTGCCGTTCCTCCTGCCGGTGCAGCTTCACGCCGCGTGAAGCAAAGCTGCGGGCGATCTCGTCCGTGCGATCGGACGAGCAGTCGGAAGTTACGATGATCTCGAGATGCGACGGGGGGTAATCGAGCGCGAGCGTGTTTTCCAGTTTCGCGGCGAGGTCTCGTTCCTCGTTGTAGGCCGCGATAATGACGGTGACCGACGGCGTCCACTGTCCGCTTCTGACCGGCCTGGGCCGAAGACGGCTAAGGACGACGAGCAAGAGGGGATAGCCAACGTAGGCATATCCTATCGCCGCCAGGCTCAACCAAAAGATTGCCTCCACGTTTCCCGCACTCCCTCTTAAACTCGGTCACATTAAAGCAGAAAGCTGCGGCGTTTGTTAACGCAGCAGCCTCAAAAACACAGATTTACACGGATTTGCGCTAAACAGCAACCTCTTTCTCTTCCATCTCAAAAAACAGGGTCTTGACGTGATCGCGCAGCGCCAGCTCAAACTGCTTCGCCTCCTCGACCTCAGTGAAGGACAGCGCCCGCAACTCCTGCTCGATGCGCCGGCGGTAGTCTGACACCAATGAATCAGAAACGCCTAATGCCGCCGCAACTTCCAATTGCGTCGAATGGTCCGGGCTCAAGTAACAGTACCAGAGCACCCCGATTATCCGGTTGTACTGTTTGACTTTCCCCCTGACCGCCTCGTTCAGGCTGGCCAAAAACTGATCGACGTAGCCCGCGGCTTCACGCTCCGACTCCCGCCGGACGAGCCCTTCTTCCGGGTTTTCGCGCTTGTCGACCGGCTCGTAACTGTTGCTGTTTTCGCTGTCGCTGTCGTCGCCGTCGAGCGGCACGAGGTAGATATCCATCACCGGCAGCCGCGACATCACCAACGACCGCAAAGTCCGCACGTCAACGGGTGAATCGACCGCGTCCAGCACCGAAACAATCAAATCCTCGAGGTCGGGGTTGCTGATAACGACCTGCGAATCGCCGGTGCAGCCCACCATGCGTGTGTCTCTCTGACGCACGGGAATGATCTGCACGCGCTGTTCGACGTCGTGCGCGCCGCGGCGCGGTTTGTTGTCGCTCCATTCGCTCAAACCGTAAACACGGTCGGCCAGACGTCGATGCGGCTCGTCGTCGATGCCGCTTGAATCGAAGCGCCGGAAATTGGCGCTCGACTGGATCAACGTCGAGATGCGGCGGGCGAGACGGTAACTTTCCGGATGGCGCTTTCGCAGCTCTGCGGTGAGCAAGTTAGTAAGTTCGATCTGGCTGATTTCGCACTCGATCTCGTAGTCAGACATGCTGGTCTCGAGATAGTGTTCGAAGCGGTTTTTGCTGAGAAGTTGAACGAAAAGTTCCTGCGTGAGATCCGTGTACGCCGTCCCCGCTCCTTCCTCGACCAGCAGGCCGGCGCTGCGTGACGCGCGCACGAGCGGATGGTGCGAAACGATGCGGTGCAGGTCGGTCCAGAGGCGATTGACGTCCGACGACCGAAGACTGTCGACCCATTTGGCGGTCTTGCCCTGGCGGTCGGCGCGGCGCGTTCTGGGCTGCGGCCGCTTGTCGCCCGTGGTTACGGGCGTCGAACCGCCTGGCTGCGCTGTATTTTCCGAATCTTCGCTTAGGGATTTCACAGGGTTTTCCGTGTTCGCTCTTGCAGGCCCGTAATGGGATACGCCGCGCTGGATCAAGGCCGGTGGAGTGGGTGGAGAGAGTGATTCCAATCTGGTTTTGGGAGCTTGTTAACTGTTGGGGACATGAAAAATTCAGGTACTAGGCCCAGGACGCGAGAGCGCGCGCAAGGCAAGTTCAGGAATCTTTAAGTTTTTGGCCCGATTTGTTCCGCGAATGGGCGGCTTTGGTGTTTCCTGGAGACGTCAGAGACCGGGTTGGCTCATGACCGACGCGAGACATGGTAACAGCATTTTAAATAACGAGCAACATCTTTTTACACGTGTGGCAAGGTAAGAAAAAGCTGAGGAAAAGTGGGAAAAGTGCTGGAAAGCGTGTCTAATTGACCGTATTTGTACGGGTGAAACTAGCATTCGGAACATGAACGGCACGCACAAACAACTCACGTTCAGAAAAACGGCCGCCTGTCCGACGTCGATGACGTTGCTCTCGTTTGCTGACGCGAAGCTTTCGCCGATGGTGTTTACGATCGTGAAGCAGCACCTGGAGACGTGTGAGTTTTGCAGTGCGGAAGTGACGCTCCTGGCGCGACACCGTGCTGAACGCGTTCTTGGCGGCGACCCGCCGGAAATCCCGACCAACCTGCGGATCCTGGCCGAATCCATCCTCGGCGAACCCCGCAAAACCCTAATCTAATCCCGCACGCGAGAGACACATGAATAGGGAATTCAGTTGTAGAGAGACTCGATGACGCCCTCGAAGCGTTCGTCAATCACGCGGCGCTTTACTTTTAGTGTGGGGGTTAGTTCACCGCCGTCAATGGTGAATTCGTCCGGCAGCAGTGCGACGCGGCGGATGCGTTCGTAGTCAGTCAAAGAAGATGTCAACGACGAGATGTCCTGTTGGACCATCTTTATGGCTGGTGCGTATTGAGCTAAAGAAGCGTGATCCTTCGGCGCGTCTTTGTCACCCGCATCAGCCAGCGCTTCATTCAAGTTCTCCCAATCAGGCACGATCAACGCAGCCGGCTGCTTTCGTCCAGCGCCAACCACGACGACCTGACTCACAAACTCACTCTGCTTCAACAAACTCTCAATCAACTGCGGCGCGACATACTTCCCGTTCGACAGCTTGAACAGATCCTTCTTGCGATCCGTGATATACAGCCGTCCCTCTTTATCCATGTGCCCAACGTCGCCCGTATAAAACCATCCATCTTTAAGAACAGCCGCAGTAGCCTCAGGCTGACCGTAGTAACCGCGCATCACGTTCGGCCCGCGAACCAGGATCTCGCCGTCTTCAGCAATCTTCAGTTCGATCCCGTCAAACGGAATCCCAACCGATCCGACATGATTATTTCCCGGCCGATTCGCGCAAACGATACACGTCTCCGTTGCGCCATACCCCTGAAGTATCGGAATCCCCGCCGCGAGATACGCATACGACAGCGCCGGCGACAACGGCGCGCCACCGGAAACGAAATAGCGCAGACGCCCGCCAACACCCGCACGCCACTTCGAAAACACCAGCTTGTTCGCCAACCCCTGCTTTAAACGCAGTTGCGGCGAGATGAAGCGCCGCTTGTCTTTCAGTTCGCCGTAGCGCTGGCCCACCTCGAGCGAGCGCATGAAGATACTTTTCTTGACTCCCTTTTCCGCCATACCTTTCTTGATAATCCGGTGGTAGACCTTCTCGAACAGACGCGGCACGGCGGTCATGATCGTCGGCGCGACCTCGCGCAAGTTCTCACCGACCTGATCGAACGAAGCAGCGTAATAGACCGAGACTCCGCAGTAGCAGAACACATAGAAACCAGCGCGCTCGAAGATGTGCGACAGCGGCAACACCGACAGCGCCACGTCCGTCGTTTCGATCGGCAAACCCGCTCCGATGGACACCACGTTCGACATGAAGTTGTTGTGCGTCAACATCACGCCTTTCGGCTCGCCGGTTGTTCCTGACGTGTAGATGATCGTCGCGAGATCGTCCGGCCTGACAGCACGGAGATACGCGTCGAAAGCTTCGGGCCGCTGCGCCGCGTGCGCTCGCCCGCTTCGCTCCATCTCTTCGAGAGCAATCGATCGCTCGATGACTTCCGCAACCTCGGAATCGAAAAAGATCAGGAACTCGATCTGACGGTTTGCGAGCGCGGGTTGTGCGTGTTTGTAGAGACGGCGGTTGGAAATGAAGATGGCCCTCGCGCCTGAATCGGAAAGGATGAAGTCGATCTGGTCCACTGCCTGCGTCGTGTAGATCGGCACGTTGATCGCGCCCAGACTCAAGATCGCCAGGTCGACGATCGACCACTCCGGGCGGTTCTCTGACAACAGCGCGACGCGATCGCCGGGACGGATTCCCGCGGCTGCCAGTCCCAGCGCAACGTTCTTCACACGCTCGACAAAGGCTTCCGCCGAAATTGGGAACCATTTACCTTCGAAACGGTGATTGAGCGCGTCGGCTTTACCGTGCCGAAGCACAGCGTCCAGGCACAGGCCGGGAACCGAAGACGCGCCCTCTGTCGCTTTCGCTTTCAATTTCGCTTTCGCCATCGGTGAAAAAGGATTTTGAAAAATTTCCTTTACCATGTGCCTCCCGCTTTACGGGAGGTCACTGAAAAAAGGATTTTTTTGAATTCCCTTCCACGTGTCTCCCGCTTGCGGATGGTTAGTGGAAAAGGGATTTTGAAAAATTTCCTTTCTCATGTGTTTCCCGCTTGCGGACGGTTAGTGAAAAAGGATTTTGAAAAATTTCCTTTACCATGTGCCTCCCGCTTTACGGGAGGTCAATGAAAAAGGGATTTTTAGAATATCTAAGAGCTCGAGTTCGACGATTTGCGGCGGCGCCGTCTGCGAGGGGCATCTTCAACGCGCCCGTTGATTGTCGCCAGTGCCGCCAGCACCAGGAACAGGAGCGCGTTCGAAGTCGTGTGCAGCGTGAAATCGAAAAAGCTATGAACGAGCACGGCGAAACACCCGCCGAGCGACGCGAGCGCCACGCCACGCCGGAAATCGTCACCCGACCTGGCCCGCACGAAACCCTTGTAAAACAACAACGCGACAAACGCCAGCGCCAGCGCGGCGCCGATGATTCCGCCGTCCGAAAGCACCTGGAGATAATCGTTGTGCGCCTGTTCGAGCCGAAACAGCCCGTTGCGTGTATCGAAGCGCGTGTAGATCACGCCGAACGCACCCAGGCCGGTGCCGAGCAGCGGATGCGCCTTGATGATCTGCAAAGTGACGGACCAGAAGTGCGCGCGGCCCGTTGTCGGATCGTTTGTATTGACGCTGTCCACGATCAAGCGATTGATCGACATCTCGCCGCCGAGTGCCAACACTCCGAAAAACAGCGTAACCAGTAGCGCGACCGCCAATCCGGCCCGCACGGCAACGCTCTTCAGCCGGCTCGTCCTGCGGTGCCGTTCTTCCGTGTGCTTTCTGAAAATCGCGGTCACGATCGCAAAGAATATGACCTCCGCGACGAGGCTGATGATGCCGCCGCGCGACGCGGTCATGACGAGCGCGACGCCCATCAGTGCGGCGACGAACCCGTAAAGCAGTCGCTTCTCTTTGTCGACCGAGCCGGCGAAGAGCAGTCCCAGCGGCAGAGCGATCGTCAGTTCCATGTAGCCGGCGAAATGGTGTCGATTGATGAACGGGCCGAACGCGGTGCTCTGGTTGAGCTCGCGTATCCAGTAGACTTTTGTCGGACTGGTGAACGACTGCGTCAGGCCGAAGATCGCGAGGCAGAAGCCGAAGATCATGATCGTCCGCACCATCACGTGCAGACGATGCGGCGTATCGATGAACACGAGCGTCGCGGAAAAGTAGATCAGGAGTGTCGCCAACTGCACCAGCACGAGGCGCGTCGAGTAAGGATCAAACGACAACGTGTTGGAAACGCCTGTCACCAGCGCGGCGTCGGCGGTTACGTCGCGCAGCGGTAGAAGCTGGACCAATCCGAGCACTAACGCGCCGAGCAGCGGAAGTTGCAGCAGGTTGCGGCTGACGCGAAAGTTTCCGAGACGCCACGCGTCTAACACCCACAGGACGAGCAGCGTCAGTCCGCCGAGGTTGAAAAGACCGAGCGCCCAGTAATGAACCGTGCCGTAGGCAAGCGCCGACGTCACGATCGCGACGCAGATCACGAGAAACGCGAAACGACTCGCGAGCGTGTGCCGGATGCGATAGACGCCGCGGTCCTGCGACACCGTCGCCGCCAGCGGCTGCGCCCCCGGACTTACCGCGACGCTAACCTCGTCGTTTGAAACTGAAGTCGTCATACCATCCTGTCCACGACTCTCCCGCACGCGGGAAACACATGGTAAAGAAAATTTTCAAAATCCTTTTTCACTGACCACCCGCAACCGGGAGACATATCTAATAGAACTCGACTAACCTCGTCGTTTTAAACTGAAGTCGTCATACCAAACCGAACCAAATATCGGACACACCAGTGTCTGTTCATTGACGCACGAGATGCGCACGACCTTGAGCAGCACTGCTTCCGTCTTGTCAGTCGTCTTGAACGTCAGACTCAGACGGTTCCACGGATTGGTACCGCTCGGCGCCTGCGCCGACTCCGCGAGCACGTTTCCATTCGCCGCATCGAGGATCTGAACCTTCGGCGCGCTTCCAGTCTCGAGCTTGTCGGTCGTAAGAAAACACTCGAATTCATAATCCGTGTTTTGCGCCACCGGCACGAGCTGCGAAACGTTGATCGGTTCCAGATTCGACCGCACCTGAAACGCCAGGCGCAAACTGCGCGAGCCGCCGCTGCTCTTCGTCGGGTCGATGCCGATCTGGAACTGCGGGCCGCCTTTCACCTGCCAGCCAAACACCATCTCCGGCCCATAGTTGATCGCTTCTTCAAATCCGCCATCGAAGATCTTGCCAAGCTCAGCGCGGTAACGCTCGTTGGCGGCGATCTCGTTCCAGATCGTGACCGCATCGTGATACCGCTTCGCGTTGATCAGGCTCGAGACGACGGAATGCCCAGCCTCGCGGTTCTCCTTCTTCTCGTCGATTGAAAGACTGGACCACAAGCGCAAGCCGTCGTCATATCGCTGCTGACTCAGCAGATACAACGCAAACGCCGCACGCGCCTGCGAGCTTTCGCCAATCGCCTTCTTCAGTCCCTCGAGGTCGTCGCTGTAGATCGCCCACAACAGATTGAACTGCTGCGGCTGCAACTCCGTGTCGGCTTCGGCGGCCAGACGCAGCTCCTTGAACGCTTCTTCGTAACGCCCGCTCCGCAACAGCAGGTTCCCAAGATACCAGCGCGGGTAAGCGTACGACGGCGCCAACTCGACCGCGCGTTTCAACGCCTGTTCGCCTTTGATCCTGTCGCCCGCCTGCTCGTGCGCCGTGCCGAGCGCCATCCAGAAGCGATAGTCGTTCGGCGAGAGTTTTACCGCTCGTTCATATTCGGCGATGGTCTGTATCTGTTGGTCCAGCGGAAGGATCTTCTGCGTGACCTGGGCCATGCGCCAGTGCGTCAACGGATCGGCGGGCGCAAGCGAGACCGCCATGTCCGCGACCTGAAGATTGTTGCCCGCGGGATTGAAGTTCTCAGCCAGCGTGTTGCCGACGTACCAGCGAATCGCGAAGTACGACCACACGCCCGCCGCCAGCAGCAGCAGGATCAGAACAACACGCACGAGCGGGTTTTTTACGTTTACCTGGGCCACTTCCTGAGGCATTGCTTATTCCGCGTTCAGCTCTTCGATCGTGATGCGCATTCGCTTGACGGTGATCTGGCGGTCGTAGCAACTCCGCACGACTTCCTGAATGCGCTCGTCAGTCATCTTCAAACTCGAAATGACGATTTCGTCGATCTCGTGCTGCGCGCAAACACTTGCCAGATCGCCATTGCCGCCAAACACGCGCAAGCCGTGAATCACTTTTCCACTCTTCGCCGGATCGTCGTCGAGAAATCCGATCGGCGAGAGATTCAGTTCCCTGTTGTTTCGCAACTCGCGCAACAGCAACTCGCCGCCGTCGCCCGCTCCATAAATCAAAACGCGCCGCCCGTTGCGCGTACTGACGGCGGGCAACACTTGTCGAAACAACCGGAACGCCATCCGGCTGCCCGCCAGAAACAGGAACATCAACACGGCGTCGGTGGCAAAGACAGTGCGCGAAAACCCTTCGAACCGGAAAACAAACAACACCATCAACACGCTCGCCACGGAGCTCACGACGACGGCTTTGCCGAACACGACCATATCGCTCATGCTCGTATAACGCCACAGCCCGCGGTACACACCCATCACCAGAAACACGGACATCTTCACGAACACCAGCACCGGCAGCGTCCGTATGAACAACGTCCACGCCGGGCTCGAGGGCGGAAAATTGATCGCGTACGCAGCCCAGTACGACAGGATCACCAGCACCACGTCGAGCAGCACTTCGAAGATGCGCCGCTTGTACGAGACGTCGACGAGAAACGTGTAGAGCGGTTTCTCCTTGAGCGCCATTTCCGCTTCGCTCTGGTCGTAGACTTTCACGCCCGCGAGATAGACGCCGAGCAGTGTCAACAGGATCGTGAAGCCGGCGATCGCCGCCAGACTGACGTCGAGGCGCGCTCGCTGCACGAGTATCGCCAGCACGCCCGATAACGCCGCGAAACCGTAAAGCATCAGCACCGCGCGTCGTTCCGACATTCCGAGCGCCACCAGTCGGTGCGACGTGTGATCGCGTCCGCCCACGGAAGCAGAGCGGCCGGAAAGTTTGCGCAGCACAGTGACGAACGTCGTGTCGAAGATAGGAATGAACAGAACGAGGATCGGCACCGCCAGCACCGGCAGAAAACTTCGCGATCTGCCGCCACTGACGTTGATCAGTGCCGAGCTTGCGAGAAAGAAACCGATAAACATCGACCCGCAGTCGCCCATGAAGATCGACGCCGGGTTCGAGTTGTAAACGAGAAACCCGAGCAGTGCACCCGCGAAGACGAGCATCACCAACGCTTCCGTGTATTGCCCGGCGTTCACAAAACTCAGCGCCAGAAACCC
>DASRIM010000088.1:0-3221 GCA_035649995.1 Pyrinomonadaceae bacterium
GATTTTCCGAAACTCGTGCCCGCGCCCGACTACGCGCCGGAGAACGCGGAGACAGGCACGCAAAATCAGGAAGGCATGGTCGGCGCCGCGGCAGCGGTTGAATACCTGGCGTCGCTTGCGTCAGGGCCGAGTCGTCGCGAGAACCTGCGTGCCGTCTTCGCCGAAATGCACGCGCGAACGTCGCTGCTATTCGAGCGTTTGTGGAACGGGTTGAGCTCGCTTCCGCGCGTTACGATTTACGGTGTGCCGCCCGGCGCTCCGCGCACGCCGACGCTCTCTTTCACGATTGAGGGAGTGACTTCAACTGAAGCTGCTCGCTACTTGTCTGAAAGAGGCCTGTTTCTTTCGCACGGCGACTTCTACGCGTGGACCGTCGTGCAGCGGCTCGGGCTCGCGCCGGAAGGATTGATACGCGCGGGCTGCGCTTGCTACACGACTGACGACGAGATCGAGCGGCTGATCGAGGGCATCACGAACCTGTGTAAGCGCGCGTGACGTTGATGAAGTCGGCCAGCAGGCCGTACGCCGTGCTTTGCAGGTTTGGACGGTGGGAGACGATCGTCAGTCCGGGGATCGTATCGAGCTCGAAGTGAACCGCCAGCGAGGTTCCACGGACGGTGCTGAGCGGATCACCGGCTGCGATCTGTTCCGGTCTCACTGTCGCGGTGATCGATCCGTCCGCATTGACGATCGCACGCGAGAGAAGTTTGTAAGGCTTTCCTTCGGCGCGCGCAGCCTGCAACGTTTCGGGATCGAGTCCGCGTATGCCTTCGCGGCGCACGTCGGACGGCAGCAACGGCACACGCAAGATCACCCGCGCAATCGCGCAGACTTTCATAATCGAGTCGAGGCCTTCGACGTCGTGAGTCGGATCGGTTTCGGCGACGCCGAGTTCCTGCGCCATCTTCACGCCTTCGGCAAAACTGCGGCCGGCCTCCATCGTTTCCAGGATCACATTCGTCGTCGAGTTGAAGACGCCGCTGAAGCCGCGCACCTTCACGCCCGGTAACGTCTCGCGAAAGAGTGAAAACACAGGCGCGCTGTCGAGCACGGTCGACTCGAAGAAGAACCGTTTGCCGTTTGCGTTGGCGATTGCGTTGAGCTCGTCATAGGCGTAAACGATCGGCGCCTTGTTGGCGGTGATCGTGTGAACGCCGGCTTGCAGCGAAGTTCGCATGTAATCGATCGCCGGCTGGCCGTTCTCGGGATTAAGCGAAGTCGTTTCAAACAGCACGTCCGGCCGCGCCACCGCAAGCCACTCCATCAACCCGTTTTGATTCGGTATTTCATCCGTGTTTGAAATGTCGATCGCCTCACCGTTCGCGCGCCAACCCATGCGGCGCGTTGCAACGCCGACGATCTCGTATTCGACGTCATAACGCTCTCTCAACTCCTGCGACTTCGCCGCGAGCAGCCGCGCCAACGCACGTCCGACATTTCCGAATCCAAGAAAGCAAAGTCTGTATCGTTTCATGTATGATGTAGTCCTGTCATGAAACAATATCACGATCTCTTGAGATCGATCTTGAAGAACGGCAGCGAACACCGCGACCGGACCGGTGTCGGGACGATTTCGCACTTCGGTTTCCAGACCAGGTTCGACCTGCGACAGGGTTTTCCAATCGTCACCACGAAGCGCGTTCCGTTTCGCTGGGTTGCGGAGGAGTTGTTCTGGTTCCTCGCGGGCGACACAAGCGAGGCGAACCTGCGCGCGCGCGGAGTCGATATCTGGGCCGAGTGGGCCGACGAAGAACACACCGCAAAATTTGGACGAACAGCCGGCGATCTCGGACCGGTCTACGGTTATCTCTGGCGCTCGTTCGGCGGCGACTATCCGGAAAAGAACGGCGTGGACCAGATCGCCAACCTCGTAACACAGATCCGAACTAACCCCGATTCACGCAGATTGATCGTCACCGGCTGGGACCCGCGCCAGGCTGACAACGTCGATCTCCCGCCGTGTCACACGTTGTTTCAATTCAAAGTCGAGAACGGAAGGACGCTCCACTGCCAGCTCTATCAACGCTCCGCCGACGCGTTTCTCGGCGTCCCGTTCAACATCAGCTCCTACGCGCTGCTGACGCACATGATCGCGCACGTCACTGAGCTTGAAGCCGGCGACTTCGTCTACACGCTCGGCGACTACCACATCTACAAGAACCATCTCGACCAGGTGAACGAGTTATTGTCGCGCGAGCCGTTTCCGTTGCCTGAGTTGAAGATCAACGCAAATGAGTTACGCGGCCTTGAAGGATTATTGGAAATCAAGTACGAACATCTCGAACTTGTCGGCTACAAATCGCACGGCAAGATCGCCGCACCCGTTGCAGTTTAATTAACAAATGATCATCGGCATCGTAGCAGTCGACCGCAAGGGCGCGATTGGAAAGCGAGGGAAACTTCCCTGGCACTACTCGTCCGACATGAAGTTTTTCCGCGAGACGACCATCGGACACGCGGTCGTGATGGGACGAAAGACGTGGGTGACGTTAGGCAAGCCGCTCAAGAATCGCCTCAACATCGTCCTCAGCCGCGACTCGACGATCGAGCCGGACGAGTCGCTGCTGGTCCTGACCGACATCGACAGCGTCATCTCGCTCAACAACTCGCTGACGACGGATCTCTTCGTGATCGGCGGCGCGCAGATCTACAGCGCATTCCTGCCGTACATCGAGAAATGGATCGTCACGGAAGTGCCGCTCACAATCTCAGGCGCGGATACGTTTATGCCGGAAAGTTACCTGGATGGATTCAAACGCGTGGATTCAAAACCGCTGGATGAAGGCCTGGTAGTGAAGTTTTACTCAAAATAACTCATCCAGCGCCTCATCGACAGAACGCACTCCGACGACGCGCAAACCGAGCAACCGTTCCAACCCGCTGACATTCGACGCCGGCATCACGATCTTCTTGAAACCGAGCGCCTGCGCTTCCTTCGCGCGCACCGCGGCCTGCATCCCGCCGCGCACTTCGCCCGTCAACCCAATCTCGCCAAACACCGCAGTGTGCGGATCGATCGAAACGTTCTTGAAACTCGACGCGATCGCCGTCACGACGCCAAGATCCGCCGCCGGCTCGTCAACTTCCAACCCGCCGGCGATGTTTACAAACACGTCGTCGCCGATGAGCTGCATGCCGACCCGCTTCTCGAGCATCGCGATCAGCAGCGACACACGATTCTGGTCCAACCCCTGCGTCATCCGCCGCCCGCTCCCGAACTT
>DASRIM010000089.1:0-6737 GCA_035649995.1 Pyrinomonadaceae bacterium
ACGATCTATCGATCCCCGCTTCAGGAATCCGCACACGCACTTGCCCGGGCTTGTCTCCGTTCAACTTCACCCAACCGCTGACACGATTGCGCGTCCCTTTGCGAAGCTGCACGAAGTAGTCGTGAACAAACGTCGCGGGCGTTTCGATAAGCTTCACGCTGCGCGTCAGCCCGCCGTAATTCCACCAGTCAGTCATCAACGTCGGAACGGCGTCGCGCCTGCGCTTGTTATCGACTTTGACGACGAGAAAGTTGCCCGTGTCGCGGACCAGTTTCGTGATCTCGAAGTTGAACGGCGTGAAGCCGCCTTCGTGCTGTCCTAACTTTTCGCCGTTGAGATAAACGTCGGCGAAATAATTCGCGGCGCCGAAGTAGACGAACAACCGCGTATTCTCGCGGCGTTGGTAGTCGAACGATTTCTTGTACCAAACCGTGCCTTCGTAGAAGAACAACTGGTCCGACTGAGTGTTCCAATCGCCCGGGACCTTCAACGATCCTGACTTGTCGAAGTCGTACTCGATCAGCTCGGTCTTCGACTTCGGTTTCGCGTTCTTGAAGTACCCATTCGCGCTTGGTTGATACCGATAGTCGTAGAACCCCGACTCGTAAGGATCGACGATCATTTTCCACTCGCCGTCGAGGCTGATCGTCTTCCGCCCTTCGGTGTTTTGGATTGGATCAAGCTGCTGTGCCTGCACAGAAGGCGCGAGCACGAGCAGCGCTATAACCACGATTAGTGATTTCATATTTAGACGCTAACGAACTCCTCCTCAACCGAAACCAACATCGACCCATGTGTTGTTGTAACCCGGAGCGGTCACCATAACCGACGGACCAACAGGCTCCAACTCGGCCCCGACTACTCTCGTGCGGAAGATCGTCGTGATCGGCGTGTTCGTTGGTCCAACGTCGACGCCGTTGATCTTCACCCGGCCTGCCACCAACGCTCCAGTCTGCGCATCTACGGCCGAGATAGTCGCCTGGATGGTCCTGTTGAACGGCACCGGAAACGGCGTGATGCCGGTCACCATGGTCGGGACGCTTATCGGCGGCCACGCGATGACCGCGTCAGCATAGAACGGCGCGCTCACAACTCCAACGGGCGGCGTCAAACCAAAGGTGAGCATAAACGGCGTGTTTGTAGCCGCGGTATCGACTCCGTTGAGTTTGACTCTTCCGTTGACTGGCGCACCCGTCCGCTTGTCAACGGCGCGAACGACGACCTCCACCGGCCGGCCCGACGGTATCGGCGACGGCGACACGACAAGCTGCATCTCCGGCGTGAATAGCGCGATCGGAAACGTCTTCGAAGGATAACCCGCCGCGTTCACGCTACCCGACGTATGCCCCGGAGCAAAAGCAAAGTTGAATGCCTGGTTTGTCGGTCCGACGTCCATGCCGGCAATTATGACTCTTCCCTGCGCCGGCGCGTGCGTGATGGCGTCCTCCGCTTTGACCATGACCTGCACGGTTGGACCAATCGGAACAGACGCCGGCTCCAGCCGCACGTTGAGCCTCGCCGTGTAAAACGTGATCGGGACCTCGACTTCCGGATAATCCGGCGCCTTCACACTGACCGTCGGATTGATGACGCCCGTCGTGATTAGACGCCGAAGTTCCGGATCCCATTCCTGTTCCAACGTCGTCGTAAAGGTGTAGGTGAAAGGCACGTCGGTCGTACCGACTACCTGACCGTCGACTTTAACAACGCCCGTCAGCGGAGCTCCGGTGCGGAAGTCTGTCGCGCGGACCGTGACCTGCGTTGCGACGTTCAATGGGACCATCGCGGGCGTGGCAACGGCTTGCGCCCTCGCCGATCGTTGCCAGAAAACTCGTTCCGGCGGTGCGACGTTGCCGGCAACGTCTTCGAACCAGATGCTGGTCCCGAATTGCGTCTCGCCATTCGCGCTCGCGTGCTGTTGCAGCAGCGCTTGTTCAGCGGGCAAAGGTGTCCAGCGAAATTCGAACAGCCCCGATTCGACGACATTAAAGTTTCCGTCCGTGACCTTGTCGAAGAGTTGATTGACGCGTGCCACTCGCGCCGGATCGACTGTGTCTCCTTCGAGGCTGGCCATCCGAACGCGAGTGATATTCTCACGAAGCGCATGGACCGTGGCCGCGCGTGACTCAAAAGCCACGCCCGCGACTCCGTTCGCTTCCCACCAGAAGTAAGCACCCTGCACGATCGGCGGATCCATCAGGAAGTGATTTGCGCCGATAGTGACCTGAACAGTCTCCGTGCCTCGCTTGAGCGTCACCAGCCGGGGCAGTCGCTCAAACGGCATCATATCGTCGTCGCGCTTGTCCCAGAACGTCGCGATCCAACGCGACCCTTTTCGCACGATGCGAAACCGCGTGTCGGGATTGAACAACGACGGCGCGTCCAGCGGATCGGCGCCGGGAAGCCGCGTGTCGTGCCAGCGAAACTTCCACTGCGAAACGTATAACTGGCGCATGTCGTCGATCCACGGCCCCGGACTGAGCTCGAGTTTTGAAGCATCCGTTGCCGTAGCCGGTGTGATGTCGTAGTACTGAGTGCGCGAATCGACTTCGTCGTACACTCCGAAGAAGTGAAAGTTGTCGGCGAGCCGGAACACGCGCTCCGGAAAAAACTTCCAGTGATGTTCGTAACCGGAAGGCGGCATCTGGCCTGCTATCAACTGGCCGCGGCGCGGGACGACATTGTTGTCAGCCGGAAGATACCGCTGATACCAACGGCCCACGACCCACTGACCGCCGGCGTTTCCATTGCCTTTCAGATTGATCGTGAAGTCATCTCGCAGGCGAATGGTTTGCGGATAAACATTGGCCTGAGAAGCCGGCGGGATCGTCTCGTCGCCGGCGGCGACCGCCGTCGCGCTGAATAGTTCAACAGCAGCGTTCGCAGGCAACTTGCGCCAGCGCCACGTGCGATCCATCGAGCCCCAACTGAAGTTGATGCTGTAGATTCGCCACGCATTCGCAGCCGGATCTACTCCAGTGACAAGAAGCACCTGGGCAGCGACAGCGAGCCGGCTCGCGTCGTTGATATGTCCGCTCTTCAACGGACACCAGTAGGTGCTCGGATTCCACTGGTAAGCCGGTTGTGCGGCGAGATCGCCCGCGAGAGAGAACATCGTTCCCTTGATGTCGTCGGGACCGACAACGCGCCAACGTTGAGAGAAATAGAGTTGCTCGTCCTGAAAGAGCAGCGAGAAAGACGCGTCGTGTTTGACGAGCGCGTAGAAGTTGCTCGTGCCGTCGATGTAACCGTCGCCGTCACGCACTGGACCATTGAAGAAGCGGTAAACGGCTTTATAGAAATCGACGAGCAGCATCGGCTGGATCTCGCCGCCAGTCACCCGTTGGTACTGCTGATGATGATGAACGTGCCCGACGCCGATATCGAGCACCCTGTCATACCTGATCGCGGGCGGTTGGAACGTCGAGCCATCCGGACGTTGATAAGTAATCGGTCTGTAAGTGGGCGTCCCGAAGGGAGGCTCCGAAGCGGTCGCTGCCTGATCGCTCAGGTTCGCGGCCAGGCGATCTTTGAAAAACGTGAAATACGCTAACTGGCCCAGCAGCATCAGAGGGCCGAGACTCGCCGCAGCGCCCGCAACGGAAATCGCCAACGGCATCAGGTCCAAAATCAGTTTCCCGATTGCATTGGGAACGACGTTCTGCGGCGGCCGGAAATCGAGTTGCTGCCACTCACGGGGCTTCACCGTCGCGATCATCATGTCTACCGGTTGGCGCTGAAGCACGCGGCGAAACAACGGAAACCGCTCAGACGCGGGATGGTCCGGCCTGATGTCGTTCGTGCTGAAAAGTAGATCGGACTGGTTTGCGTTCGCCTGGCCAAACTCCGGGTCGATTTTGAAATAGGAGCTGGGAACAATTCTCTCCGGATCACTCTCAGGCGACTCTTTCGACTTGTAGACGTAATGCTCGTCCATCGTCGTGAAGTAGAAATCGTCGGCGTCTTTGGCTTTGGCAAACACACGCGCGCCGTTCGCCGCGATCAGATCGAACGGCGGGGCCGTGATCGGCTCACCTTTGCGAATGCGCCGGTACGAGAACGCCTTGTCGAGAAGCGTGCGAGTCCCGTCCGGATGAATCGCCGTCACCTTTCCGTCGCTGCCGAGCGTGAACTCGTAGCGCTTGCCGGTTTCCTTGTACAGAAAACGCGCGCCGCTCTGTCCGCGAAGAAACGCGTCTGAGACTGGACCAGGCATGCTGAAAGCCGTGGCGGATCTTTTCGCGCCCGAAGCGGCCGGCTGAACCGTTTCACCAATTCGTCTCGCCCTGGTGATGAACTGGTTTGCGAAATCGAGGAGGCCGTCGAAGAGCAGCGGATGCGGCATCAGCTCGATCTCGGTATTCGAAACGATGATGCTGCGATCGCCGGTGAAGACCAGATCCGCCGGACACACGCCCGTTCCCGCGAAACCTTTGACACGCGCGGCGAGTGGCGCCCAAACACCACTCGTCGAGAAGCGAACGTAATCGCCGTCGTTGCGATGCTCGTGCTGCCATATCCAAAACCGCGTAACGCCGCCGACAGCTACGCGAATGTGATGTCCGGGAAAATCTCCCGACGCGCCCGCCCACGGCACTGTCATGTTCAAGGCGGCCGTTTGACCTGCCGGCACATTCACGTTCTGCTGCGTTTCGACGTTGAAGATCGTCACTGTGGACGTGCTGCGATTCTCGAGCTGCTTGATCACCGTGAACGGAGGGCCAAAAGGCTTGGGCGCGATCGGAACTGATTCGAAATGACTATCAAGAACCACCAATGCGCGGTCGCCGAGAAACATCTGCGCGAGAGGCTCAACATTGCTGCTGAAGAAACCCGCCACAGCTTCGAAGAAGTTGGTCGCGACGCCGGCGTAGCCGTGAACACGTTCGCCGCGGTCATGCCAGGCTCCGTCAGTGGAAAAACGAATAAAGTCGCCGTCGGCATTTGCTGCTTGCCAGATCCAGTAACGGGTGACGCCGCCAACAACGATCTCGAGGTGATGTCCGGCAAAGTCTGTTTGCGCGGGCGCCCACGGAATCGCCATGTCGATGGCTATGCTGGAGCCGGGAGGGACCGCGATACCGTGTCCGCGGGTGGTTGAGTTTTCTTTGTTGAGTAGTCTGATGGTCGAGCGTGAGCGGTTTTCGAGTCGCTTGATGAAAGTGACGCCCATGAAATCCTCCGGATTGTCTGTCAACTATTGCGCCTCCGCCGGAGAGTGGCGGAGTAAAGAAACTGTCACGCGGATTGTACGCCGAGTTCGGATCTTATGCAGCGTAACGCCGCACCATTCGGGCGCAGAAGTCGGCGTAGTTCGCGAGGACGCGCGTTTTGTAACGACTGTGAGGATTTTGTAACGCCGCTCGAAATTTCCATCTGTCTCTCGCGTGCGAGAGTCTCATGGAAGGGAGATTTTTTGGATTAACTTTCCATGCGTCTCGCGCTTGCGGGAGTCTCATGGAAGGGAGATTTTTTGGATTAACTTTCCATGTGTCTCGCGCTTGCGGGAGTCTCATGGAAGGGAGATTTTTTGGATTAACTTTCCATGTGTCTCTCGCGTGCGAAACGTCAATCGAAAGGGACTTTCTAAATTTCCTTTACCATGTGTCTCGCGCTTGCGAAACGTCAATAGAAACGTTTTTTTCGATTATCGATCCCACTCCTTCAGTCCCTCAACCACACGCATCACTTCCCCTCGTTTCTTCTCAAACACGGCGAACATGAAGATGATCGTGGCGCCGGTGACGATGCCGGCCACGTACCACAACCAGGTCCAGCCCAGGTTTTCCGACGCGTACCAGATCATCGTAATGATCGACAACAACAGAAACACCGAACCAAGCAGCAGCATTCCCCTGACGCGAAACATGATTCCCGCAAACACACCCGCCAACGAAAACGATCCGAGAATAAGCGGCAGCCATGGCGAATTCGCAACGCCATTAATGAAAATGTCAGCCGTCGACGACGCGTAGATCGTGACGAGCGACAGGTAGCGCACACTCGCCATCTGGTCCTCGCCCAAGTCGTCTTCATTCAAATACGCCGCCAACAACACCGAAAGCGCAACCGGAATCAACCACAACTGCGGATGCTGTAGAAACTGATAGTCTTCCGTGCGATGCAGGATGTACCACAGCCCCGCATTCCCCGCGACCGCCGCCATCACGCCAAACACAAACGAACGCCGCAGCACCGCGAGCAAACCATACAACCCCCCAATGACGAACAGCAGCAACGAGAAGTCGACTTCCGACGCAGCCAACCAGAACCCCAACACCGGCAGCAGCGGCAGAAACACTCCCGTGCGTTCCAACGGTTGAGCCAACACCAGCAGTCTGCGCCGCCGCAACGACTCGCTCGTCACCACGCCAAGATACGCAATCACCATCACAACCAACGGCCAGTAACGTTCGATGAAACCTGTGAACAACCACGGTAGCGTCAACCGGATGTGCAGAAACAGCAGCGCCAGCATCACTTCGGCGACGTAGACGTACCTCATGCGCCCACGTTCCGACAACGAAAGCGGATCGTGCGCCGGCGATAACGCAAACAGCACGGAGATGATCACAGCGGCGCCGAGCGTCACGCCGATGGTCGTCAGTGAAAACGCGTTGATACGAACGGCGCCGAAGTTGACCTGGTAAAAAACCTCAGTCCCGAGACAGAAGAACAACGCGACGACACCGGCGCCGAGCAACCACGGCACGGCAGCACGCGTGGCCGTGGTCCAA
>DASRIM010000090.1:0-24123 GCA_035649995.1 Pyrinomonadaceae bacterium
CTCGCCCGGAACTTCTTTCATACGAAAGAACGGTTCTCCCCGCACTATGCGACTTCGCCGAGTGGTGGGGAAGCTCAAGTCGTCAAGAGTTGGTGCCAGAGCCTCGTATTCCTTTCTAACCCTGCGATTCCGAAACAGCGAAGCGTAGTCGCCTCTCGTTTCAGGGTTAAGAGAAAACAGTACCACTCCGGCAGTTTCGCGATCGAGACGATGTATAGGCACCAGGGCTTCCGTCGCGCATTGTTTTCGCAGTCTGACCAGAAGCGTTTCGTGTAGAAACTTTCCCGAGGGAATGACCGGCAGGAAATGCGGTTTATCTGCAACCAGGATGTGTTCGTCCCGGTAAAGCACCTGCTCCACAAAGGGTATGGTTTTTTCATTCTCGACGTCGCGGTAATAGAAGATGCAGGCGCCAACCCTAAAAGCAGTCTCTGAATCTACGCGGCGTCCCCTTTCATCCAGCACCTGACCTTTCGCCATCCGCGCAATCCAGGTCGTAGCGTCCACGTGCGGGTACTGGTGTTTGAAAAAGTCGATGACCGTTCGCCATGGACCAGCGGGAAGCCACTGGCAGCTCGGACCAACTCCTTCTAAAAAGGGAAGCGGGGCGTTCAAATTAACCTCCTTACTTTCTTCTGCTCCTTTATGATGAGGCCGGATGATTATACTGCCTGAATCGGACGATGACTTGCTGCGAGAGTGCGAGGTCGAGACCTTTCGTCCCAGTGGGCCCGGAGGGCAGCATGTCAACAAGACGGAAAGCGCGGTTCGGCTGACGCACGTGCCTTCGGGTGTTGTCGTCACTTCACGGCAGGAACGTAGTCAACACCGGAATAAGGCGCTCTGTCTACAAAGGCTTCGGAAGAGGGCCGCGCAGCTAAACTATAGCCCTGCGAAACGTGTTCCCACGGCTGGCTTCGTATCAACGCGCAGTGTCTGCCACATGTCTCTAAAAGTGATCACCTCACCTTCGTTTTGTCTACTATTGGAAACACTTGAATATTAGAAAGTTCGATTTCGTTTCAAATCACCACCCACTATGACTCACGGGGCGATGGCATTAGCATTGCTGTTCAAAGAGGTGGCTTCTACTCAACTCACGAGAGCTTACCTGATTATGCCTATCATCGGTGACGCTTCGAAAGCACGAATATTGGCATTTGGTATTGACCACGCCGGTGCGGGCGCGTTGATGATGGTAGCTATCGCGTTCGTGCCGGAGAGTTTGCCTTTGCTGAAGGCCGTTCTGTTCTTTTTCATGTATTTTGCGTATTTCGTGATACTTGAGGCTCTCTGGTCCCGTACGCTGGGCAAGTTTTTTCAGGGTCTGGTCGTTCGTAAACTTGATGGGAGCCGGTGTGATTGGACAGCGGCGTTGATCAGAAGCAGTCTTCGTATCCTGGAAGTTAATCCTTTCTTGTTCGGGGGGCTTCCTGCCGGTATGGTGATCATTGCAAGCCAGCGAAAGCAACGCATCGGAGATTTGTTAGCAGGAACTGTCGTAGTGTCGGATAAGTTGAGCTGGGAGTCCGCGTCGACCGAGCCCGCCGCTCACATAAGTGAAGCCGCAGATCTCGCGCCTCCAAGGAGATCTACGGCCTCAATCCTGAAATTAACCAACTAGTTACCGAACGGTTTGAATATATTCGAGAACGCCCAGTTGCTCTGCGCAATGCCGCTGCAAACAGGAGACGCAAATCCCTGGTTTGGGCAACTGCCATTGTCGCGTGTGACGGACCACATCGAGAGCCGGGTGATGTAGCTGTTTGCGTTCGCGAAGTTCAACAGCATTTGCGCATCGCTCAGTTGAAAGATCTCACTGGCGACGTCGTTGATTCCGATCATGGGTGTGACGCCGATAGTCGAGGTCAAGCCGGCGGCCAACACCTGGTTGCGGGTGTTGCTCGCAGCCTGCGTAGCGCTGAGTCCCATCTGACCGCCATTATCGTTCGCCGGACCGTAGTCCATGGCCATGACGTTGATTACATTCACATTCAATCCAGCAGCTTTGATGCTATTCAGAATGTTCACACCGCTCGCCACCAATCCCGTCGGTAGCACCGGCAACGTGTAGGAAATCACCAGATTCGGATTCGCGTTCTTCAGTCCAACTAAGGCCTGGTTCCGACGATTGATCGACGCCTGGTCCAAAGTTGCGCCCCCTTCGATATCGAAGTCGAGTCTCACCGGTGTACTGCTGTTCACACTGTATTTATTGAGCACCGATTGGTAAGCAGCCTGGAGACTACTCACGGTGGTGCATCCCAGTGCCAGTTCAGTTCCCGCGGCGCCGCCGAACGAGATGATCACGTCGCCGCCCGCGGCGCGTACTCCCTGGACCAGCGAAAGTATCGTTGTTCCATTAGGCAGCGTGTCGTTAGCGACGGTGGCGCCGACACCGCCCCAGGTGGGCGTGCAGCCGCCGTTACCGACGACGAATCCCAAAGTAAACACCTTGATTCCGGATTGCTGCTGAATACTCAGTAGTTGCCAACTGACCGTAAGGCCCAGGTCGATATAAGGCGCGAACACTTTCGACCCTGCCGGCGGCGGTGGCGGACCACTCAGCGTGGTTACATTTATCGCCGTGCTTTGCGCCGAGGTTCCCGCGGAGTCTGTGGCTGCAACTCTGAAGCTGTAAGTCGTCAAGGGCGACAATCCGGTTATGGTCGCGTTAGGCGTGGTTGTAGTGGCGACTGCGACACCGTTTCTAAAGACAGTGTAGCCGGTCAAAACGCAGTTGACGGCGACTGTCGAAGCGTTCCAGCTCAGGTTCGTGCTGTTACTTGTGGTTCCCGATGCTTGTAGTCCCGTCGGCACGCTCGGAACCGTAGTGCAGGCACTGCAAGTTCCGATGATGGTCCATGGCGCACCGCTTCCCGGCCCGCCGTTGTTAGTGGACGGATTTTGGCCTTGCGTCCAAAAATTAGCCTGGTAGTTCACACCGTTAAGACTGGCCGTCATCCCGCCGGTGTAGACAGTGGTGGAGTTCCACGTTGGCGCGCAAGAGCCGCCGCCTCCGCCACCTCCCGATCCACTACACGGTCCATTGCTGGTCCAGGGCTGACCACTGCCGGGCCCGCCATTGTTAGTGGATGGGTTTTGTCCCTGCGTCCAGAAATTTGCCGTGTACTTGATTCCGTTAAGGCTCACCGTCATGCCGGACGTATAGACCGACGTTGAATTCCAGACCGGAGGGCAAGTGGTCTGTGCAGCGCCCGCGCGTGCCATGCACAGCAACAAAAACAATACTCCGACCCCACATTGGATTTTGCGAGCTGAATTCATAGAAACTCCTTAGGTGGTTAGGAGGGTACTTCGGCGCGGGAATGTGGATTAGTCGATGCCCGGGGGAAGACAAAGAGATTGGACAACAAACTTCTATGCCCAATAATATCGGTTGTCAATAGACAGAGAGATGCGGTCGTGCCCTGACTTTACTCTGCGCTATCTCTGCGTGCCTCTGCGACTCCGCGGTAAATCTCGAGAAAAAGCATTAACCGCAGAGTCGCAGAGATAGCCCAGAGAAGACTTCAGTTTAGGACTTCTACTTCTTGTGCCAGCTCATCAGTCGCTTTCGCTGCACGACGGCGAAGCGGGCGATCATCGAGTCTTTGCTGTACGACATATTCAGACTGACGACGTCGCTCGTGCCGCCGAAACGTTTGTCGCCTCCGACGAGCGCCTGGACCTTGCCGCTTTCGAGCAGTCGATAGCCGTCGAAATGCGTCCAGATCTCTTTTTGACCCCAGCCGAGCTCGCGCCCGAGCAGCGAGTATAAGTCGGGAGGAATGGCGATCAGGCGGAAGACTTCAGGGTCGAGTGACAATCTCTTCACGACTTCTGGACCATGCTGAAGCACCGCGTTCTCGATATCGGTTCGCGACAACCCGCGGCGAGTCTCCAGTCCGAGCGCCGACAGCAACGGCGTCTGCGGCAGATCATCATTCGAATCAGGTTCAGGAAAGTCTTCAATCAGCAGATCTTCCTCGACAAGGTTGACCTGATAACGCGTCCCTGCTGAAGTCAAAAACGGATTCAGAAGATAGAACTCGATCGCGTCTCGGCTTTTGTCAGTCGTCTCCGAAGGGAACGTGAGCCGCGAGATTTGATCCTGCGACCACTGTCTTGTCTCGGTCTTGCGGAACGACGGCTGCCAGCGATGAGATACCAAATGCGCGAAGTGACGGCGCGACTTGGTCCGAATCGGCGTCAACCCAAGCTCTTTCGCCGCCGCCAGAGTCGCGTCGGAAAACTTGAAATTCAGATCGTCGCCCAGTTCCACCGCTTCCGCCGTGACGCCCGCAGCCTCTTTTTTCGTCTCAGTCGCCGCCGGCTTGTCCATCAGTTTTTGAACGACTTTCTCGAGCAACGACAAGTCGCCGGACTCCAGCGCAGTCAACGCTTCCTGTTGCAACTCCGCCGGTCCTTTTGCGGTCTTCACTTCGGCGGGCTGATCGATTCCGGATTTGATCGACAGGGACTGGACGTCGGCGCGGCGGCGCGCGTAAAAATCTTTCTTCTCCGTGTCGGCGCGCTCCAGCGCCGTGAGCAGTTGGACCGCCTCGTTTCGCAATTCCAATAACCTCTCGGTCGAGCCGCCCGTGAAGACGTGGAAGCCGGGAGAGAACGGATCGATGACTACTTCAGTGACTCCTTCGTAAACTTCCTCGCCCAACTTCATCAACTCCGAATTCGCCGTCGCCGAGGTGCGAGTGCGAACGGCCTGCTCCGTAAGTTCCTGCGATCTCTTCCAGTCGCCGCGTTCGACCGACGCGCGCAGTTGACGTTCTACCCAGTTCAGCGACGCCATGTTCTCTTTCATGTAGTCGTAACTCGAACGGCTCAACAACGGTTCCAACAGCGTGCGCGCGCGTTGAAAGTAGAGATCGCGATAAAGGACGTCGAGTTTTGCTATGTCTACCAGCTTACGAATGGTGGTCATAGCAGCATCTTTTTGGGCGGTGACCGTTTTACTCATGATTGATGTTCCTCGTTTCAAATCGCCAGGCTTGGCTCGAGCGTGCTTCGCTCCTCGGCTTCTGATTTAGTTGAGACAAAGTGGACGGCGTGATTGTTGAACCTTCGCTTCAGAACGACGGCAGTCAGGTCGTCCTGTTGCTCGGTGCCCTGACAAAACTTCGCGACTGCCCCACGCAATCGCGCGATGATCTCTTTCGCCGAATAATCGCGCGCGTCGCGAATCACGGCTTCGAGGCGCGCCAGTCCAAACTCTTCGCCGTTGCGGTTGGCCCATTCGTAAAAACCATCGGTAACCAGGACAAGGAGATCGCCGTGTTCCATGTACCGCGCGGTGGCGCTTTCGTACTCGGCGCCTTCCAGCATGCCCAACGGAATGCCGTGCGCCTTCAGGTCCTCGATTGTGTCGGCGCTATACCGGTACCAGAGTATTGGACCATGACCGGCGGAGAGCACTTTGATCTGCGCGAGATTCGGATCCAGAAAGACAACGGCGAAGGTGACGAATCGATTCGCCGACAAATCCTCCGACAGCAATCGATTCAATGTCTTCAGCAAACCGTTCTGGCCGTTGCCGTTCAGAAAACTCGCTCGCGCGTAGGCGCGGCACGATGTGCTCACTAATGCTGGACCGATGCCATGTCCGGTAGCGTCGGCGAGACTGATCGCGAGTTGCCCGTCAGGGAGCAATTGCCAGTCGAAGTAGTCGCCGCCGGTCTGGTTTGCTGGTTGGTTCCATCCGGCGAGATCGAACTGTTCGAGACTCGGAACTGTCGCCGGCAGCAGTCCCTGCTGAATGGATCGAGCGATGTCGAGATCGTGGTTGACGCGATCGAGGTCGCTTTTCAGTTGCGCTTCGTTCAGTGCGGCGAAGACGTGGTTGCGAATCTGGCCCGCGACGATTGCGGCTACTACGCCGCCGCCGTAAATCAGAATCGCGTAAAGCAGGTAGATGGGCACTCCGCCCAGCGCTCCTTCGTCTTTGATTCCGATCGATAACGTGACTGCGACGTAGCCGCCGACCGCTGAGAGCCCCGTCAGGATGCAGAGGCCCGGGCTTAACCGCAGTGTTGAAAGGATGATGAAGAGAAAATAGAGAAGTACGGCCGGCGACACGAGCGCGATTTGCGGTTCGACGAGACCGCTCTTGATCAGGATGAGGATAGCGATTGTCGGTAGTTGCGTTTCGATGAAAACGTTGAGGATGACGACGGCGACGCTGAGCTCGCGATCGTTCTTCAGCGCCCGCTTAACGATCACGAGCATCGCGGCTTCGTAAGCAGCGGCGGCCGCGAGCACCGCCATCTGCGCGGCCAGCAGGCGAAATGCTCCAGTAGTCGCGCCGCGCAGAATCACGTAAAGCATCAGCGCTCCCAGCAGCGCCAACATACCGGCGATCCGATGCGATTCGCTCTTCAGTTCCGCGCGATGGAAGGCTTTCGATTGTATCTTGTGAACACTCATACATCAGCTAACGCAGCGCTCATAGGGAACACGGATAAAACGAATTTCCATTAGGAAACTGCCCCCGCTTCCTGACTTACTGCCCACGCTTCCTGACTTACTGCCAGCCTCCGCCGAGGGCTTTGTAGAGTTGGACCACGCTCAGGAGCTCGTCGCGCCGCGTTTGGGCCAGGGTCCGCTCGGCGGCGAAGAGATTGCGATCGGCGTCCAGTGCGTCCAGCAGCGTGGCGACGCCGCCGTTGTACCGCAGGTACGCGAGCCGCGAACGATCGCGAAGAGTCTCCACGAGCAGTTCGCGCTGCACTCGCTCTTCTTTGACCTTGCGATGAGCAGCCAGCGAGTCAGATACTTCGCGAAAAGCGTTTTGAATCGTTCGCTCGTAGTTAACGAGAAAGAAGTCTCGCTCAGCCTGGCTGAACCGCACGTTCGACTTCAGGCGGCCGGCCGTAAAGATCGGTTGCGTGATTTGCGGAACAAACGCCCACACACTGCGCGAGGCTTTGAATAAGTTTGAAAGTTGCGCACTCTCAAAGCCCAGGAAACCCGTGAGCGAGATACGCGGAAAATAAGCTGCTTTCGCCACTCCGATCCGCGCTTCCGCCGCTATCAGGCTTTGTTCGGCAGAGCGAATATCAGGCCGCCGTTCGATCAAGTCGGAAGGTAAGCCAGGCGGCACACCAGGTGGAAACACATTGTCCGTGAGCTCCTGGCCGCGTGTTATCGGTTGCGGGTTCTTCCCGGTCAGGAAGCTGAGAAAGTTCTCCGTTTGTTCGATCGACTGTTCGAGCGCGGGAATCAGGGCGCTGGCATCGTAAACGAGCTCTTCGGCTTCGCGGACTTCCAGCAGCGTCGCGACGCCGCGCGCATTCCGCAGCCGGATCAATCGCAGCGACTCTTCGCGTGAAGCAAGCGTTCGTTTGGCAATGTCGAGCTCGAAGTCGAACTCACGAAGATTGAAATAAGCAGTCGCGACGTCGCTGACGATCGTAGTGATGACAGCCCTGCGCGTTTCTTCAGTCGCCAGCAGATCGGCTTTCGCGGCTGCGCTGGCCTTTCGCAGTCGACCCCAGATATCGAGCTCAAAAGTGAGCAGATTTAGTAAGACGCTGCCGAAGGTGCGGCTACGGTTGATCGGTTCGGGAATATCGACCGCGCCGCTTCGCGAACGCCGTTCGGTAACGAGGTCCGCGCTGGCCGCAAAAGTCGGGAACTGTTCGGAACGCTGAATTCCGTAAGCTGCCCGCGCCTGATCGATTCTCGCGACAGATTCCCGCAAGTCGTAATTACCGGCGAGCGCTGCTTGAATGAGTTCCTGAAGCGCCTTGTCCTGGAATAGTTCAAACCACTTCAAATCCGCCGTGGTTCGCGGATCTGGTCCGCCCGGCGGCGCACTGCGAAACTCACCCGGCGTTTGCACCTTCGGCCGCTTGTACTTCTGACCAAGAGCGAAGGTGTTGCTGATCGCAACTATCAAGAACAGTATGACTACTCGCTTCATACATGCTCTCCTCTCACTTCCGCGTGAAGCGGTTCCGCGTGGACCATGTCTGCCGGCGGGGCTCCAGCTTCATGCTTCGAGCGTTTACGTCCCAGGCCCTCGATGAAGGTGTAGTTGCCGGGAATAATGAACACGCCGAGTGCCGTCGCGACTAACATGCCCCAGAAGACACCGGTGCCCATGACGTTCTGCGCGCCCGCACCCGCGCCGCTTGCTTTCATCAAAGGGATGACGCCGAGTATGAATGCGAACGCCGTCATCAGGATCGGACGGAAGCGAAGCCGCGCCGACGTGAGAGCGGCATCTTCCAATCCGAGTCCCTCTTCGTGTTTCGCTTTCGCAAACTCGACGATCAGAATCGCGTTCTTGGCGGCCAGGCCGATGAGCATGACGAGGCCGATTTGAATGTAGACGTTGTTGTCGTAGCCCATCAGCCAGCAGCCGAAGAAAGCGCCGAGCGCGACCAGTGGCGAACCGAGCAGCACGGCCCACGGCAGGCGCCAGCTCTCGTACATCGCGGCCAATAAGAGAAACACGGCTACGATCGCCATTAGCAGCGTAGGTCCTGCTGGAGGCGCGATCTTCTCCTGATAGGAAAGTGACGAATAGGCGAAGCCCATCTCTTTCGGCATCACCTGGGCGAACGTCTCCTCCAGCGCGGCAAGCGCCTGACCCGACGTGTAGCCTTGTGCCGGCGAACCGCTAATCTCAACTGAGCGTAGCAGGTTGAAACGGTTCGTGATCTCGCTGCCCGCGACGTCGTCGATCGTGACTAGCGTCGACAACGGGATCATCTGGTTCGTCGTTCTTGATTTGACGTAAACGCGGCCGATATCTTCCGAGTTCAAACGATCGGCCGCCTCAGCCTGAACGTAAACGCGGTAAAGACGTCCGAAGCGGTTGAAGTCGTTGACGAACGCTCCGCCCATCGCCGTCGACATTGCCTGAAAGACCTCATTAACGGGCACGCCTAAAGTTCGCGCCTTTTCGCGGTCCAAACTTACTTTCACTTGCGGATAGTTCGGATCGAACGAGGTGAACAGGTTCCCAAGCTCCGGCCGTTGCCGTCCCGCTGCCATGAACTTCTGCGTCTCTTCGCCAAGCTGCTGAACCGTCATCGATCCGCTTCGATCCTGAATCAGGAAGTTGAATCCGGATGAGGCGCCGAAGCCGGCGAGGGTTGGGATGTTGAAGGGAAAGATCACGGCTTCGGGAATCGTCGCGAACTCCCGTTGCAGCTTCGCCATGATGCCTTTGACGTGTAGCGCTTCGCCATGTCGTTCTTCCCACGGATGAAGCCGCGCGAAGAGCGAACCGTAGTTTGGCTGATAAGTGTTGGTAACTACACCGTATCCGCCGACGGTTTGATACGACTCAATGCCCTCGGTTTTCGAGAGCACCTCTTCCACTTGTTGCAGCACCGCACTCGTGCGCGCCAGCGAAGCTCCCGGCGGAAGCTGCACGTTGACGCCAAGGATGCCCTGATCTTCATCGGGTATGAATCCCGTTGGAAGTTGACGAGCGAAGAAGCCGGCGCCGACCACGACGACGGCGATAATCCCGAGCGTCAGAACTGAACGGCGGATGAGCAGGCGCGCGCCGCTGACATAACCTTTTGTGGTGATGTCGAAAATTCGGTTGAAGCCGCGGAAGAAAGCGCCGAGTGGACCACGCATCGGTTTCGGCTCCTTCAGCAACAACGCGCAAAGAGCGGGAGTCAAAGTGAGCGCGTTAAATGCGGAGAGCAACACCGAGATCGCGATCGTCAGTGCGAACTGTTTGTACATGCTTCCTACCAGGCCGGCGAGCAGCGCCACTGGCACGAACACGGCTGAAAGAATCAGCGCGATACCTATTACCGGCGCAGACACCTCCTTCATGGCCTGGATAGTGGCTTCCTTTGGTTTCAGGCCGTGCTCAAGATGGTGGATAACGGCCTCCACCACGACGATGGCGTCGTCAACCACGATGCCAATCGCCAGCACCAGACCAAACATCGACAGTGTGTTGATGGAAAAACCAAGGATCGGGAAGAAGATGAACGTGCCGATCAGCGACACGGGAATCGTCAGCAACGGAATGATCGTCGCCCGGATGTTCTGCAAAAAGATAAAGACGACCAGCGTGACAAGGATCAGCGCCTCGACGAACGTCTTCAGGATTTCATGAATGGATGCTTCGACGGCCGGCGTCGTGTCGTAAACGATCTTGTAATCCATGTCGGGCGGGAACAACGCCTTCGCGTGTTCCATCGTCTCGTAGATCGTTTCGGCGGCCTGGAGTTGGTTCGCGCCGGGCAGGAGATAGACAGCCATCGCGCCGCCGGGTTTGCCGTTGAGACGTCCGAAAGAGTTGTAGTCCTGCGAACCGAGTTCGGCGCGGCCGATGTCTTTGATACGGACCACTGATCCAGTCTCGGTTTGGCGAACGATGACGTTCTCGAACTCTTCGGCAGTAATCAGTCGCCCCGGCGCGCTGACTGTTTCCGTAAACTCCTGGTCCGTGGGCGTCGGTGCGCCTCCGACTTTGCCGGCGGGCGCCTGGATGTTTTGCTCTTTGAGAGACGAGATAACGTCCGCGGGAGTCAGGCCGAGTTTTGCCAGTCGATCTGGTTTGATCCAGACGCGCATTCCGTAATCGGTGCCGCCGAAAAGATCGACTTGAGCGATGCCCGGGATGCGAAGAATCTGGTCGCGCAGGTTGATGCCGCAATAGTTGATCAGGAAGTTGGCGTCGTAAGCGTCCTTCGGTGAATAAAGAGAGATCACCATCAGAATGCTGGGACTCTGCTTCTTCACCGTGACGCCTTGTTGATTGACTTCCGCTGGCAGGCGAGCGGCGGCCGTCGAGACCCGGTTTTGCGTCAGCACGTTCGCAGTGTCCTGGTCAGTGCCAACCTCAAAATTCACGTCGAGCAACATACGGCCGTCGCTCGTGTTTGAAGACTTCATGTAGATCATGCGGTCGACGCCGTTGACTTCCTGCTCGATTGGCGTCGCCACTGACTGTTCGACTGCTTCGGCCGATGCGCCGGGATACGTCGCCGTCACGCGAATGTTAGGTGGCGCGAGAAAAGGGTACTGCTCGATCGATAGTCCCTTGATGACGACGATGCCAAGCCCGACCATCAATATGGAGATAACGATGGCAACGATTGGCCGGCGGATAAAAAAGTTTGCCATTCAACTCAACTCCCTTCGCTCTTTTGGGCAGTCTCCGTTGTGGTGGCGGCTTGTGGACTAACCTGTCCGCCTGGTCTCACTTTCTGCATGCCCTCGACGATCACTTTCTCGCCCGCGGTCAGGCCCTGGAGCACGATGACGAACTTGTCTGATTGATCCCCGAGACTGACACTTCGCACCTGCACTTTGTTCTCGCTGTCCACGACCATCACCGTCTTGGCGCCTTGAAGTTCCTGGACCGCTCGCTGCGGAATCAGAATCGCATTCTCTCGTTCCGCCACGGCAACTCGGACGCGCGCAAACTGGCCCGGCTTCAGATAACTTCCCGGATTTGGGAATACCGCCTCAACCTTCATCGTTCCCGTCTGCGGATCTACTGCCCGATCGACAAACTTGAAAGCTCCCGGGTACGGGTGCTTGCTTTCATCGGAAAGCAGCAGCTCGAAAACCAGTTTGCCGGTGCGATGCCCGGCAGTCGCCGCGTCAGTCAAGTTCAGATAATCAAGCTCGCTCAGGTTGAAATCGACGAGCAGCGGATCAGACGATGAGACCGTTGCAAGGAGCGTCGCCTCGCCTCGTCCGACGAGGTTTCCTTCGTCGACGTTCAGAAAGCCGATGATGCCGCTGATCGGTGAATGGATACTGCAATAACTCAGATCCAACTGGGCTTGCGTGACTCGGGCTTGCGCGGCCGCTACTTCAGCCTGCGCTCGTTCGATCGTGTACTTGACCGCGCCTTCCAGGTTCGTCACGTTTGCCTTGCGCGACTCGACCTGCGCCCTGGCTGATTTTTCCGCGGCTATGGCCGCATCCAGGTCGAGTTCGGTGACGGCTTTTTCTTTAGCGAGCGGTCTCAGGCGAGCGAGGTCCTGTTCGGTCTTACTCAATACTGCTTGTGCATCCGCCAGTTCTGCCTGGGCCTGGAGCACGTCCGTTCGCTGACGGGCCTGCGCGAGGTCCGCTACCGCCTTGGATTGCACGGCTCTCGCCGATTGCAGCGCAGCCTCGAAGGGGCGTTTGTCGATCGTGAACAAGAGCTGTCCCTTCTTCACGGGTGAGCCTTCGCGGAAGTAGACCTGTTGCAGCACTCCTTCGACGCGTGCGCGAAGCTCCACTGTTTCGTCAGCTCTCGTTTGCGCGACGAACTCGCTGTAGATAGGGACGGTTTGTTGAGTCACTTCGGCCACGACGACGGCGGGCGAGGGCGCCTGGGCTTGCGCCTTTTGCTCACTCTTCTTGCTGCATCCTGAATTGATGGTCATGACGAGTGCAGGAAGTAGCAGCGCTGCCGCTGTAAGACGGTTGGGCATTCTTAAAAATCTCATGGTCGACTCCTGCGGAAAGACAAATGGGACTTTACTTACTGCTTATTAGTTAGCAGTTTGGATTCTAGGTTTAGTGGGAACGGGCGAGTACTCGCAAAATTAACAGTAATGCTGCGCGGAGGGAGATGTTAAAAGACTGAAACACTGGGGTTTTTGGTGAGGATATGACGTCTCTTGTCTTAAAGGAGCTGGTGGTCGCGTTCGCGATCATGGCCATCTGCGTGGTGATCCATGCAGCCACGCTTATCAACTTTTCGGCGTGGCTCATCACTAAACGACCCAACATCGACCAACGGAATGCCATGCTGCTGTACTCTGTGCTGCTCATCCTTTCGTTCTTCGTGTTGATTCTCCTGCATCTTGCCGAAACCGGTATCTGGGCGCTTTTCTATTATTGGCGAGGACTCTTTGCGGATTTCGAGACGTCGCTCTATTTCTCGTTGGGTAGCTATACCACCATCGGCTATGGCGACGTGGTGCTGCCGCAGCGTTGGCGGATGCTGGGTGGAATTGAGGGTCTTTCCGGTGTGTTGCTATGCGGGCTCTCGGCCGCGTTTGTTTTCGCGCTCGTCAATTCCGCGTTTCAGTTTCGCGTGGAGCAGCGGACCGCCAGGAAAGTCGCCTAGCAAAACTGACAGTTCCATAAACACTCGTCGCCACTACACTGTCGTTTTGCATTGAAGACGGGAGCTATATGCCCATCTGGCTTTACCAAACACGGCCGCTTTATGCCGCAATCGTGATCATGATTGTGATCGAGACGATTTCGCTGCTTGGTCTATTTTTGGCGAGGCACTTTTTAATTCGTCGTTTTCATGCGAGTGAAGGAATCAACGATGCGATCAGCGGCACCGTGCAAGCCATCGGCGTTTTCTATGGAATCACCGTCGGTTTGATCGCCGTGGCCGTCTGGAACACGTATTCGCAAGCCGGCGATTTGGTTTCGCGCGAGGCGGCGTCGATTGGCGCGATCTATCGAGATGTTGGAGGTTATCCGTCACCGTTGCGCGAACAGATGCGTTCACACATACGCGAGTACACCGTGTTTGTGATTGAGAAGGCATGGCCGGAGCAGAGGACCGGACGGGTTCCCGAGGGCGGCGTGGAAATCCTGGATGAGTTGCAGTCGGGACTTTTTTCGTTTGAACCCTCAACGCAGGGCCAGGCGGCGCTGCATGCGGAAACGCTGAGGGCTTACAACAATTTGATCGAGTATCGGCGGTTGCGAATTGATGCCGTTGAGAGCGGGCTGTCGGACGTGATGTGGGCCGTGATCTGGGCCGGGGCCATAATCAGCATCGGCGTGGCTTACTTCTTCAGGATCGACGACGCGAAGTTACACGCGCTGCTCGTCGCACTCATGGCTGGCTTCCTCGCCATCGTCATCTTCATGATCGTCATCAACGACAAACCGTTTTACGGTTCCGTAAGCGTGTCAGCCGATCCATATAAAATCATTCTCGAAAGACTGATCGATCGCGGTAAGTAACCTCACATTCCTAGCAAAACTGACAGTTGTCCGTTAGACGATTCTCTTTACAATCGGGAACCAAGCGAGGGATCCCATGAAAGGTCTAACAGCAGTTCTACTCGTTCTCCTGATCAGTCTTCCTACGGTCTCGATCACCGCGAGCGGGCAGGTGCGCTCGATCAATAACGACGCCACGCAACCCGCCGATAGAGGCTGGCCGCGTGGCTACAGTCTGGCGAGCGAAGCGCAAGTCGTGGTTTATGAACCACAGGTTGCGAACTGGGATGACCAGAAGCGCCTCGTCGCCCTTGCCGCTGTTTCGTATGTGACGAAGGGCGAGCAAAAGCCGGCGCTGGGCACCATCAAGATCGAAGCCGACACACTCGTCTCAACCGAACAGCGGCTCGTGAAGTTCTCTACGCTGAAAATCACGGAAGCAAATTTTCAATCACTTCCAAAAGAGCAAACGCGCGAGATCATCGCCGAGATCGAAAAAGGAATTCCCGACGACGACCGGCTCATCGCGCTCGATCGCGTGCTGTCGTTTGTAGACAAGAGCAAGATCATTCCGAAGAACGTCGAAGGACTGAAGAGCGATCCGCCGACGATCTTCCTCAGCAGATCGCCCGCGATCATGTTGAACTTTGACGGCGAGCCGATCTGGAGCCCGATCAAAGACAATGAGTTGAAATTTGCCGTCAACACGAACTGGGACATCTTCCAGCATGAACCAACGAGTCTTTACTACCTGCGCAACGATGCGAACTGGTTGAAAGCGACGAGTTGGAGAGGTCCGTGGTCGGCCGCGGGCAGACTGCCCGCCAGTTTCAACAAGCTGCCGGATGACGAGAACTGGAAAGATGTCAAAGCTAACCTTCCGGGCAAGGCCGAAACTCGCGCGCCGTACGTCTATGTGAACACTGAGCCGGCGGAACTGATTCTGCTCACCGGCGAGCCCGAATACGTTCCCGTTCCCAACACGGGCCTTCTCTGGATCAGCAACACGGAGAGCGATCTTTTCAGGATGGGCAAGAACGGGCCGGTCTATTACCTCGTTGCCGGCCGATGGTTCCAGGCGCCTAACCTGAACGGAAACTGGACCTTCGCGACGCCGTCGCTACCCGAAGACTTCAAGCGGATCTCACTCGAGCATCCGCGCTCGCGCGTGCTCGCCGCCGTGCCTGGAACACAACAAGCAGCGGAAGCCGTGCTGCTCGCGCAGGTGCCGCAAATCGCTCGCGTCAACAAGAACGAGATCAAGGCGCCGGAAGTGATCTATCAAGGCGACCCGCAGTACAAAGACATCCAGGGAACTCAACTACAACGCGCTGTAAACACCGACAAAGACATCATCAAGTTCGGCAGTTCGTATTACATGTGCTACCAGGGCGTCTGGTTCACGTCCAACTCAGCGACAGGACCATGGACGCTGGCGACTCTGATACCGCCCGAGATCTACAAGATTCCACCCAACTCGGAAGCACATAACGTCACCTACGTCACGGTTGAGGAAGATAACGACGACGACGAATGGGTTACGTATGCCGCGTACGCAGGTTACACGGGATTGATGGTCGGCTGGGGTTGCGCGGTCTGGGGCACCGGCTGGTACTACCCGCCTTATTACTGGTACGGCGGTTACTATCCGATCTATTACCCATACTGGCGAACCTATGGTTACGCGGCCTGGTACAACCCATACACCGGCAGGTACGGAACGGCCGGAAGGATCTATGGTCCATATGGCGGAGTCGGTTTCGGCGCGAGATACAACCCGGGCACCGGCACGTATTCGCGAGGCGCATTTGCTTACGGACCATACGGAGCGCGCGGCGCGGCGCAAGCGTGGAACCCGCGCACCGGAACGTACGCCCAAACGCGGCAGGGCGCCGGTGTGTACGGAAGCTGGGGATCCACGAGCGTCGTGCGTGGTGACGACTGGGCCAACACCAAACGCTTCACCAATCGACAAACCGGAACAACCACTCGTGTAACTCGCGGCGATCAGGGAGGAATGATCAGCCGTCGCGGACCGGACGGCAGCGGCTTCGTCGGCAAGCGCGGCGAGAACGTCTATGCCGGACGAGACGGAAACGTGTACCGGCGCGACGACAACGGCAACTGGAGTAAGTGGCAGGATGGTGGTTGGAACCAGGTCGAGAAGCCCAATAGAGATGATTTGCGCGATAGCATGTTGAATGACAACGCACGCGACAGAGATGCCGTACGGAACAGAGATGCAGTGCGCGACAGCATGCTGAATGACAATGCACGCAGACAACAGAGAGAACAGATAGACCGCTCGACTTACCAAAACCTCGAGCGCGATCGCGCCTCGCGAAACGACGGTGCGCAGCGAACTCGCGATCGCAGCACCTACCAGAACCGCGGCGGAGGTAGTGCCGGCAGCTATCGCGGCGGCGGAGGCTCCAGAGGCGGCGGCGGATTTCGAGGTGGCGGCGGCGGATTCAGAGGCGGCGGACGCCGGCGTTAATTGCGGTTGGGGTCGGTACGAGGGGCGAACCGACTCCCAAATGCCGGGCCACAAACGTTGGTGCAGGTCATGGGCAATCTCGCTGACGTTTGTGGCTCGTGCTTTCTGAACGGCGATACAGTTTTTGGTTTTGCCCTGAAAGTACTCGCCGCAATCTCAAGAACTTTTTTGACAGAGCTCGTCAATGACGGCAAAGCGAGTTTTGCAGGAGCGCGAAGGTGGTGGAGTGAATCGAGACGTCCCGACAGACGATTCCGCTGAAGCGGCGCTGAGAAGGAATGGAGCTCAACTGGCCGGCATCATCGACTCGGCCATGGATGCCATCATCACTGTCGATGAGTCGCAACACATTCTGATCTTCAATTCCGCGGCCGAGAAGTTATTCGGCTGCTCGCGCGCGGACGCCCTCGGACAGTCCCTCCAAAAGTTTATCCCTCACTGCGACGGACAATCACACCACGGAGACTTGTGCGGGCTGCGGACAACAGGTGAAGAGTTTCCGATGGAGGCTTCGATCTCCCACCTCGACTCCGGCGGTGAAAAACTCTGCACGCTGATCCTGCGCGACGTTAGCAGCCGCAAGGAATCCGAGCTCGCTTTGCAGCGCGCCCATGAGGAACTGAGACAGTTGCAGACGCAGTTGGAAGAGGAGAATCGCTACCTCCAGCAGGAGCTGCAACTCGATCACGCGTTTGGCGAGATCATCGGCCACAGCGACGCCATAAAATACGTGCTTGCCAAGATCAGGCAGGTGGCGCCGACCGACTCCACCGTCCTCATCCAGGGCGAAACGGGCACCGGAAAAGAACTGGTCGCCCGAGCGATCCACGGCGCGAGCGCCCAGAGAGATCGTCCTTTAATAAAGGTGAACTGCGCCGCTCTGTCGCCGACGTTGATCGAAAGCGAGTTCTTCGGCCACGAGAAGGGCGCTTTCACTGGCGCCGGCGCGCGCAAGCTCGGACGTTTCGAGTTGGCGGATCGCGGCACGATCTTTCTTGATGAAGTCGGCGAGTTACCGCTGGATTTGCAAGTCAAACTATTGCGCGTGGTGCAGGAAGGGGAGTTCGAGCGGGTCGGAGGCAGCCGGACAGTGAAAGTGAATGTGCGGCTGATCACCGCAACCAATCGAAATCTGAAAATGGAGGTCGATCACGGCCGCTTCCGCCAGGATCTCTGGTACCGGTTGAACGTGTTTCCAATTACCGTCCCACCGCTCCGCCAACGCAGGGAAGACATTTCACTTCTCGTCGAGCACTTCGTGAGCCGGGCGGCCAAGCGGTTGGGCAAAAACATCACTTCTATCTCCTGGCGCACCATGCAAAGCCTCCAGCAACACTCATGGCCGGGGAACGTCAGAGAGTTGTGCAACGTAATCGAGCGGGCGGTGATCGGCGCTCAAGGTCCGATGCTCGATTTCGTCGAGCACTTCGATCTCGTCAAAGACGATTCGACCGCGCCGCTGACACTCCAGGAGATGGAACGCAACTACATCCTCCGCATACTCGAAAGCACTGGCTGGCGAGTTGAAGGTCCGTACGGCACTGCAAAGATCCTTGGACTGAACGCGAGCACGCTGCGAGCGCGAATGCACAAACTCGGAATCGAACGAGACAGACCAGCCTCAATCAAGCCTCAGGATTTCGCAGCCCTTTGAGTAATACAGAATCCGCTAAATACTGAGGGTACTTTCAAAAAGCGCGGGTTAGCCTTCACCTGCACTATCGCACTCAAGTTGCTGAAAGCATTGCCGTTATGAATCGCGACCGCGTTTCATCACTTTGTGCATGCGGTTTGCACTAAGTTAAATCGTCAAACTCAACTTAGTTTCGCTCGCCCGGCGAGACACTTCGAAAAACATACTCGATTGCACCCCGGAGTTTGAGGTGCGGACAAAGCAGGTACTCGTGTGCCTGCGAAAGGGAGGGTCAACGTGATCGTCAACTCAGCAAGAATCACAGTAAGGCCGGAGAAGCAAAACGAGTTTTTGCAGACGATCAAACAGTTACTGACGTCCATCAAGTCCGCGAAGGGTTGCGTCGCATTCAACGTCTACGTTGACGCCGTCGATGAAAACTCATCGTTGCTCGTCAGCGAGTGGGAAACGGAAGCTGACTTGAACCGGCACCTCGGCTCAGATGATTTTGCGGTTTTACGCGGCGCCATCGCCGCGCTGAGCACAGGAGCCTACGAATTCACAGCACTTGTTTACGCAGGCGGCAGGCAAAGCTCCCCATCGACTGCCGCTGGTCGCGATGTTGTTCAACTGAGGCCGATTACCAGATGAGGAGAAATACTTTGTCACACGCCCCCGTTCATACAGTCGCTGGGCATACGAAGGATCTCGTCCAGCCGCGACGCAGAAGGTCTAATCTTCAACTTGTTCGCAAGCAGAAGCCGCAGCGCGATCACAACGCCGAGCCGGTTTCGGCGGCGGACCAAACCCAGTTTTCCGGAGCAGCACGGGTAACCAGTCACGTTCCCCTTGGTCAGCTACTCGAGGCAACAAAGATCTTGCTTTGGGAAGCCGACGTGGAAAATTGGCGCTTTACTTATGTCAGCGAGCACGCGAAGAAGATCCTGGGCTACCCGCTCGCGAAGTGGTATGAGCCGGATTTCCTCGCGTCGCATCTGCATCACGAAGACAAGCACCGGATCTTTTGTCAGAGGCACTCTCGCATTGCCGATCGCAAGGATCTGACGTTTCGGTTATATGCGAGCGACGGCCGCGTAGTTTGGGTGCGCACGCTCATCAGCCTCGTGTCCACCGAAGGTGAAAAGAAACGAATGTCGGGTTTCATGGTGGACATCTCGGAGTCGAAACAGGCTGAAGAGGCGTTGAAAGATCTCGGCGGCAGGTTGATTGCCGCACAGGAGATGGAGCGCAGCCGCATCGCGCGCGACTTGCACGACGACTTCAATCAGCGGCTGGCGCTGCTATCGATCGAGTTGGAGCAGCTCGGAAAACGGAGTCAGAAAGCCGACCTTCGTCAACCGTGTGTGAAACTGCAAAAGCAGGTTCAGGAAATGTCGGCCGACATTCAGGGACTGTCGCACCGGCTTCATCCCGCTAAACTCGATCACCTTGGTTTGGCTGCGGCGATCAGGAGTCTCTGCGAAGAGTTGTCGGCGAGTGCGGATCTGAAAATCGAATTTCATCAACACCGGCTGCCGGCGACGATTCCGAAGGACGTCGCTTTATGTCTCTTCCGGATCGCGCAGGAAGCGCTGCGCAATTGCATCAAGCACAGCGGCGCGAACAAGGCACAAGTGGTGCTTTCGCGAACTCGTGATGCGATCCGTCTCTGCGTTTCAGACGATGGATGCGGGTTCGATTCGAAGTCGTACGCAAGCGAGCGCGGTCTCGGCTTCATTAGCATGAAGGAACGACTGCACGTTGTCAGTGGAGAGTTGCAGGTTCATTCGGAACCGAAGGCCGGCACTCGGATCGATGTATCAGTGCCGCTGCTCCAGGATCTCGTGTTTGTCATTTAAGGAATTAAAATAAGGAGGGAACATGAAACGGCCAAGAGTGGTACTCGCAGACGATCATCCATTGATGATGGCTGCTCTCAAGAATCTCCTGGAACCCGACTATGAGATCGTGGGCACGTTTGCTGACGGGCACGCGCTGGTCGAGGGCGCTCCGAAACTGAATCCGAACGCGATCGTGCTGGACATCGGAATGCCGACCTTGAACGGTTTGAGTGCCGGCGAGCGGCTGAAGAAGCTGATGCCGTCCGTTAAGTTGGTCTACCTGACGCAGAATATCGATCAAGACATGGCGCGCGAGGCTTTTCAACTAGGCGCTTCCGCGTACGTCATCAAGAGTTCCGCTGCTTCCGACATCGTGCGCGCGCTGCAAGAGGCGCTGAGAGGTGGTTCGTACGTGACGCCGATACTGACGAAAGGAATGGTCGGATCGGCTATCAAGAACTTTAAACAGGAGAAGCGCACCAACCGTCTGACGTTGCGGCAGAAAGAGGTGCTGCAACTGTTGGCTGAAGGTCACTCGATGAAAGGCGTCGCTTTCGTGCTCAACGTTTCACCGCGCACGGTGGCGTATCACAAATACACGATGATGGAGCACCTCAGTATTCGCAGCAGTGCGGAACTGATCGAGTATGCGGTGAAACGTTCGCTGGTGACGATCTAATCCGTGTTTCTTCCAGGGGCCTTTACGAGGGCCCCTGTTACTTTTACGAGTTTTTTTCCGGCAGGATACTTCTAGTATTGGAGGTACTCGTACAATCGGGGAAGAGAAGGAGCGACAGTGGCCCGCGCGCGAATCTTGTTGGCTGACGATCATCAGAAGATGCGCGACTTTCTGACGCAGATGCTCGAGCCGGAATTTGAGATCGTCGGGGCGGTTGCGGATGGCCGGTCTTTTTTGGAAGCCGCGAAAAGACTGAAACCTGATCTTTGTCTGCTGGACATCTCGATGCCGATCGTCGACGGCATCAAAGCCGCTGCTCAACTCAAGGACAGCGGATCCACGACGAAAATTCTCGTGCTGACCGTTCAGGAGGATGAAGACTTCGTCCGCGCGTCGTTTAATAACGGCGCTTCGGGTTACGTGATCAAGTCGCGCATCGCCGCCGATTTGATGGTTGCGTTGAAGGATGTGTTGGAAGGCAGGAGGTTCCTGTCTTCGTCTTCCAAGTTCGATCGATCCTCAATTCTCGACGACGTGCAGACCGGGCTCGACGGATCGCCGCACGCAACGACTTGAGCGAGCCGCTGTCAAATTCGTTATAATCAGCCAGCCGCTAACCTGATCGATTCTGCCCTGGTCAATTTTGCGGCTATGGCTATGACGGTTTCCACTACTACTTTACTTTTCGGCTTAACCGGCATTCTTTTTGTGGGATTGAGTATTCCACTCATGCAATCCCGCATCCCGCCAAATGCATTCTATGGCTTTCGCACGACGAAGACTTTGAGTGATCCCAAGATCTGGTACGCGATCAATCGTATCCAGGGACTCGATCTATTCCTCGCGGGCGCCCTAATCACCCTCAGCTCGATAGTCATGCTTGTGATAGCGCAAGACTGGAAAGTCGAACACGTGGTCTTCACTCTGCTCCTGATTCTCATTCTCTCGCTCATTGGCGTCGCATGGCACGGCTTCAGCGTGCTGCGGCGCATGTAGTCTGATGACGTAGGTGACATAGATCCGAAGGATTTAGCACACGGCTTCACGACGTCTGCATCACGCGCTTCACCTCAGGTGGTTCTTCGCCGAGCCATTCGGGATGGACGGCGGTGCCGTCGTAGATGGAGGTCGTTTTGAAGAGCTCGTACTCGCCGCGTGAGGCGGCGGTTGCCGTTTTCGCCAGAAGGTTACTCACGTCGCCGGAGGTCATCGGTTTGAATGTGCGGGCCGCGGTTAGGGCTTGATTGAGGTCGTCCATGTTTTCACAGCCCGTAATCACCACTGAGCAGGGAAGGTTCATCGCATAGTGAAGACATTCGATCGCGGTCACGGTGTTTGACCGGAGGATCATTCCGTTTGCCAGAGGCTTCATTCCCAGCACGCCGGCGTCTTGCGCGACGAGCTCGGGCAGGACCAACTTTTCAAAACTGCGATAGTGCGCGTCCATGACGTTCAGCGGCATCTGCACGGTGTCGAAGCGAAAGCCGTGCTCTTCAGCCACTTCCAGCATGTACAGATGAATCCGCGGATCTTTATGTCCCGTGAAACCGATGAAACGGATCTTCCCGGCGTCGCGTGCTTCGAGCAGCGCGGCGTTGGCGCCTTTGTCGTCGAAGATGCGATGCGGATCTTCGTAGCGAAGGATCTCGTGATGTTGGACCAGATCGATATGGTCCACCTGCATGCGTTTGAGAGATTCGTCCAACTGTTTCGCGGCGTCCTGTTTGGTGCGGCCGTCGATCTTGGTCATCAGAAAGACGCGGTCGCGATAACCGTCGCGGAGCGCGTTTCCCATGCGGATCTCGCTCGCGCCTTCGTTGTAATCCCAGCAGTTGTCCATGAAGTTGATGCCGTTGTCGATCGCGGTGCGAATAATGCGTATCGCCTCTTCGTCGCTGATCGACTTGAACCCCAGGTGCCAACCGCCGAGACCGATCAAAGAGACTTGCACGCCCGTGCGGCCGAGCGTGCGTGTAGGCATGTCAGTGTTGGACATCTGCGCATCCTCCGTTTGCATCGTTATCGTCCGTTTTGTAACACAGCATCTGTTTTCTTGAACACAGATTTTACGAATGGACCTGTAGCTCAGTGGATTGAGAGCGCGACCCTGCGGAGGTCGGGTCGCACGCTCAAATCGTCCAGGCCATGGTCACCACAAGGAGCAATCGAATACACTGTCCAACTCGGCATTCAACACCTAACCGCGAAAGGAGCCAGCCCATGCGAAAGGTAGAAATCCGTTACTGCTCGGTCTGACCCGTCAAGAAACTTATCGCCGTCCGTGTGGCGGAAGAATTGCGAAAAGAGGAAGGTCTCGAAGTCGCAGTCGTGAAAGGGGGGCTCCTCGAGCTCAGTGTAGATGTCGATGGCGAGAAGGCCATCGAAACGAGTCGGCTATGGTATCCGCTGCCGAGCACGATGGTAAGGGAGACACTTGAGTTCCTGGGCAAGCAGCATGGGTGAGCGTACCTACTCGAACGCTTCTCACAACGGTTAGACGAAACTGAGCATTTCTGCGGGTGGCGTCAACAAAAAGCTGCGAAGATTGTCCACTGTGGGCAGCCAACTTCTCTCAAGTGCGAATTCCGGGAGAGCGTCATGTAAGAGCGGTCGGAGGGGCCGCCCTTACATGCAGCGTTACATTCTCAAACACGACAAGCTCCTGCGCGTCGTCAGTAATCGATCTTGCCGACGACAGTCAGTTCGAAACCGCCGGTTAACGGATTAAGCGTAACGACGAAGTTGGCGCTGCCCGTCGCTCCTGCGAACCGGCCCGTGCCTCCCACGAAGCGGAAGACGCCCTGGTCCACACCGGCATTTAGATCGAGAATGCCGTCAATCTCAACTTGAAGCTTATCTCCGTTGGCGGCAGTAAGCGTTGCGTTGCCGCTGGATCGCACCACGCCGTTTTCGTCGGGTGTGTACTGGACGTTCCCCGCAACGGTCCATCGACCGAGGTGCGTCGCCGTGCCGGAGCCTGTGGGGATCGCGCCAATCGGACGGCCCAATTCATCAGTGATAAGAGTTGCGACGCCGGAACCGTTGAGAGCGAAGGCGCGCTCGACGGCTGACACGGGAATCGTTCCCAGCAGCAGGACGAGAGTCACCATTAGAGTGCGAATTTTCGTAACGCGTTTCATTGCCAATCTCCTTTTCAATAGTAAGAATCATTTAGGCCAGTGTTACAGATCAGCTCCAGCCTCTTCGCACTAGAGTGGCGAGTAATCAGAAAACATCACACTTTGATTTGGGGCCGGAAGATTAGATCGCTCTGGGGGGAAACAACTTCATTGCAAGAAACTGGAACCAGACTCGTTCTTCAAGCGTCTAAGATAACCGCGATGAGACGGATTCTTGCAAAACTCTCAATTTTCGCGCTGACATTCGGGTTGGGTGTCGGTGTTTCGGCCTGCTGGCAACTGTACCAGTGGTCGCTGCTTCCGTTAGACGTTAGCGACCAAACCGACGGCAGGGTAGCCACGGTTGACGGCGCGGCGACTGCAATTTCAATCGTAGGCGGCATGCATGCATGCGGACCAAGTGCCAACTTCCACAC
>DASRIM010000091.1:0-7851 GCA_035649995.1 Pyrinomonadaceae bacterium
GATCACAGCGGCTTTCGACGCGGCATAGACCGCTTCGCCTTCGAGCTTCAACGGAGTAGCGACACTCGCGAGATTCACAATGCGGCCGAAGCGGTTCTTCTTCATCAGCCGCGCCGCTTCGCGGCACATGACGAACGTGCCGATGAAGTTCGTTTCCATAATCTCTTTCGCTTTCGACGTCGACGTCAGCAGGACATGGTTCATCGAGGCGATGCCGGCGTTGTTGACCAGGACGTCGAGACGCCCTTGCTTCTCGGCAATGTCACTGAACATTTGCTGCGCGGCGGTCTCGTCGGCGACGTCGAGACAGTAGTGAGTATAACGATCGTGGCTCAGATCGGAATTTTTGCGGCTGCAACCGGCGACGTGATGTCCGTTGCGGAGGTAGTGCTCGGCCAGGAAACGGCCGATGCCTTTGCGGGCGCCGGTGATCACGATGACCTGTTCGCGAGGTTGCGACATTCAGTTGAGCAGCTCCGCAACGTAGTCGCTCAAGCTGCCGACGGTGAGGAAAGGGCTGTTTTCCCGCGACATGGCGCGATCGTCGGCGATGGTAATCGAGGTCCCAAACTCGGCTTTGATCTGGTCTTCGACTTCCATGATCAGCGTAACGACGTCGATCGACTCGAGCTTCCCTGTTTTTCCGTAAAGCACCGCGTCGGGCGACTTGTTCACGGCGACACCCTTCGGTAATTGTTTGTTGAGTTCGTCGACGGCGCGATACACAGCCTGCAAAATCCTCTCGCGATCAGCCATTCAGTCTCCTCCGGTTGCTCTTAGAAAGGTTCCATTATACAAGATACCCATATGTACAAGACGTTCCGCGCCATACTTTACTTCACGATACTTTTTCTGTGTGCATTGAGCGCCCTGGGCCAATCGACGCGGCTCGAGGGTACGGTTGTCTGTTGCGCCGACTGCTGGGCGGAAGCAGACCGCACGAAGGTAGAGTTCGGAACGGCGGAAGATCTATTGAAGGCCCAATCGTGCGTCGCACAAGGCGATCCGACGCTGATCGCGGTGCGTGAGGGCGACAAGTTCACGCTGTATCAACTGGAGCAGGCAAAGTTTCGTCTTCCGGGAAAGAACTGGCTCGATTTCGTCGGTAAGCGCGTGGCCGTCACCGGCACGATTCAGAAGAAGAAAGACATAAACCTGGTTCGCGTCGATGCGCTCGAGGTGCTGGCGCCGAGCCCCGCGGAACGAGACCAGTCGGCCATCGTGGGCAAGGAGATCGACCTCGCGTTGAAAGATCCGTTTGGCGCCGAGCAACGTCTCAGCTCGCTGAAGGGTCGCATCGTGATTCTCAACTTCTGGGCGACGTACTGCACGCCGTGCCGCAAAGAGATGCCGGACCTCGCCGCGATTCAGAACGAATACGGCGCGCTTGGCGTGCAGGTTATCGGAGCGTCGACAGACGAGGCCGGCGACCGTGACAAGGTCATGCAGTTCGCGAAAGAAACGAAGGTGAACTTTCCGATCTGGCTCGGCGCGTCCACCGAGCACATGATCAGGTTCGGCCTCGGCGCCGCATTGCCTGGAACAGTGATCATCGACCGAGACGGACGCGTCGCAAAGATCATCTCCGGCGTAATCAATTACGCTGACCTCAAGAAACAGATCGACGGAATGCTCAAGGGGATTGCGACGGCACGACCAAATGAAATAGCTCGTGAAAAACGAAGTGAAGTTTCTTCTGTACCGAGCTGACCGCTTTGACCGGGAGAGGGCCGCGCCGTGAGCGGGGTAGAACAAAACAGTGAGAAGTGGACCTACGGCGTGCGCGTAATCGCGAACCAGATCGACCGCGCCAGGTGGCGCAACACGCTCACTTACAGGTTCCACCCGAGATTCACTGCGGGCATCGAGTACAACCCGCTCGCCGGCAAAGTGAGCCCGCTCGCAAACCTGGTCGCAATCACGGAGACTCACTCGCGACCGGCTTTGATTCTCGGCACGAGCTCGGATCGAATCGGCACGCCCTCCGGACAGTCGTTCTACGCAACGTTTAGTAAGAGCCTGAAACACCACACGGGAGTGCCAATCGCGCCGTACGTGGGCGTCGCTTATGGAACGTTCGACGACCGCGCGAGAGCAATCGGAGGATTGAACATCACTTTCGATGAACACTGGAGCTCGACCATTCTTTTCGACGGCGTGCGAGTTCATCCGTTGATCAACTACACGCACGGCAGACATCAGTTCGGCGTCATACTCGAGCGAGGACGCAATCCAGGAGCAAGTTACAGCATTTCTTTTTAGGGGCAGATTTACTTTCAAGGGGGACAACTTCATGCAATCCGCGAACGCTTTTTCCGCTGCCAGTGCGACGTCACCGCTGGCGCTCACCACAATCCCGCGACGTGATCCAACAGAACACGACGTACAGATCGAGATTCTCTTTTGTGGTATTTGCCACTCGGATCTGCACGCCGTGCGTGACGAGTGGAACGAGTTCATGGCGACTGAGTATCCGATCGTGCCTGGCCACGAGATCGTCGGCCGAGTCACACAGACCGGCTCGGCCGTGACCAGGTTCAAGCGAGGCGACATCGTAGGCGTCGGTTGCATGGTGGATTCCGACGGCACGTGCGAGCACTGCGAAGCAGGTCTGGAACAGTTCTGTCCGAACCGCATACTCACGTACAACTCGCCCGACAGACACCTCGGCGGCGTAACGTATGGCGGCTACTCGGAGATGATCGTCGTAGACCAACGTTTCGTCGTGCGCATTCCGTCGAATCTCGATCTCGCCGGCGCCGCGCCGCTGCTGTGCGCGGGCATCACGACGTATTCTCCGCTGCGTCACTGGGGCGTAAGCAAAGGCAAGAAAGTCGGCGTCGTCGGTCTCGGCGGCCTGGGCCACATGGGCGTGAAGCTGGCCCACGCGTTTGGAGCGCACGTGGTCGTCTTCACTACGTCGCCGGAAAAGACGGAAGACGCGCGGCGTCTCGGCGCTGATGAAGTCGTCGTCTCTCGCCGGACGGAAGAAATGGAAAAACACGCGGGAAGCTTCGACTTCATTCTCGATACCGTCTCCGCGCAACACGACATCAATGCGTATCTCACGCTCTTGCGGCGCGACGGCAACCTGACGCTGGTCGGAGCGCCGCCGCAGCCGCTGAGTGTTCCCGCATTCTCGCTGATCGGCGGGCGTCACTCTTTATCAGGATCGGCGATCGGCGGCATCGCCGAGACCCAGGAGATGCTCGACTTCTGCGGCGAACACAACATCACCGCGGAAGTCGAAGTCATCCCCATTCAGAAACTAAACGAAGCCTACGATCGATTAGCAAAGGCCGATGTGAAATACCGCTTCTCGATCGACATGGCTTCGTTACGATCGGATTAATTACATCCGTGATCGCATTCCACGGCCTGCTCGGTATTCCCCGCCAGTGGTCCAACACCCTTGCGTCCTGGATGCTCAGGTATAGAGATGTGTGCGATCCCGACGTTGTCGCTATAGTCCGTCTCGGGCAACTGGTGGCAGAATCCCTGCGGGTCGACGTTCGGACAAGGTTCATTACGCTTGGCCACGAACGGAGGATTAACTGTGATCCGGATGATGTAGTCGCCCGGCGGCACTACGTCCTGACCGTCGCCGCCGTCGAGGACAAAGTATTGGCCTGCGAGCGTAAAGCGATACGTGTCGGCCCAACCTGCTGAGATGCCCTGATTACCCGGAAAGCCGATGGCGCCACAGTTCCGGAATTTTCCCGGACCAGGCGGAACGCCGCCGACAGGAACGGGGTTCGGATCCGTGTCGAGCATGCAGAAGCCGCGCTTGGCTGCACGCCAGATTTTGCCTGTGCGTGGATCTACCAGCTCATAGAGTGCGTAGTGCCGGAAGTGGAAATGGTTATGGCACGTCGCGAGCTCAAAGAGCCCGTCGTTGGCCTCAAAGTGATCGTTTGGATCGCCGACGAAGATGTCCTGGTTTCCGGTATTAGGCGTCATAACCGTAAACCGTACGAGCTTGCGCAGTCCGGGTTGGACCTCACCCTCGATCGCGCTGCAGGAGTTCTCGGTGATCTTCTCGTCACGCACGACCCACTGCGAACCGAGGACGTCTGAACGAACGGAAAGGTTTGGACCGTCGAGCGAAGTAGCGCGGCCTTTGAACACGGGTAGTAAGACTATGCTAGCTGCAATACACACGGCCAAGAGGACAAGTAAGGAACGGATCTTCGACATGTGGTGTCTCCTTTACTGAGTTGGTTCCAGACAGGCAGAGGTCCAGCGAAGACAGTTCTGAAGCTAGTCTGGAAGGATTACGCAAGTATCGGGACTTGCATGGTTTTTGGGGGAGCTTTGCGAGGCGACCTTCACCCACTCCACGGTGAAGCCGTGAGACTACTCCTCAAATGGAAACAAGTCAAACACGCAAAAGCAGCCACAAAGGCCGGAGAAACTGTCAAAACTGCCAGTAGTTCTCATCACATTATTCAAATAAGTTTCAGCGATTGTCATGACCATTAATGCATGGTTAACGCTGGCCCTCCTCGTTGCGATGTTCCTGTTTTTGCTATGGAACAGATTTCCGATCTGGCTCGTCTTCATCGCCACGATAACCGCCGCCATGACACTAAAGCTCGCTCCTCCCGCAGCCTTACTTAAGGGTTACAGCAACACGGGCGTGGTTACAGTCGCAGCGCTCTATCCGGTCGCTGCGGGCATGTACGCAACCGGCGCGATCTCGCTGATATCCGAACGTCTCATCGGATTGCCGCGATCCATCACTGCTGCGCAGATCAGGATCCTCGCTCCAGTCTCAATCGCGAGCGCGTTTCTGTACAACACACCGCTGGTGGCGATGATGATCCCCGCCGTGCGCGACGTCGTGCGTCGAACTGGTCTAAGCGGATCCAAACTCTTCATGGGTCTCAGTTACGTGGCCCTGCTTGGCGGAACGATCACGCTAATCGGAACTTCGGTAAATCTGATCGTCGCGGGGCTCGTCGCGGAGGCCGCCGCGGCGGGACAAATACTCGGCCCCAAACAGATAAATCTGTTTGATCCGATGTGGGTCGCCTTACCTGCGGCGCTTGCCGGTCTTGTTTACATGATCTTCGTTGCGCCGCGTTTGTTACCGGATCGTTCGGCGGCTCGAGCAGGGTCGGACAAGCGTACTTATCGCAGCGAGTTTCGCGTCGCCGACGCGTCAAGCCTCCAGGGCAAGACGCTCGAGGAAGTAGGTCTCGCGAATCCCGTCGGCTGTACGCTCGAGTCGGTGCGCAGGAATGGAACCGTCGCGCAGGTCGATCCGGCATTGAGTCTCAAAGGCGGAGACATACTGACGTTTCTTGCCCCGGCGGACGTCCTGCCGGGACTGTGGACCACGATTGGTCTCGTCCCGGCCCACGCCACGACGATGAAGACCAAACGTCACGAGCATCAACTGGTGGAGGTTGTCTTATCGGCTCGCGCTCCGGTGGTCGGACACAAAGTCGGCGAGTTGCCGCTTCCTGACAGTCCCTACGAGTTGATGCTCGTCGGAGTCTCACGCCATGGCCAGGCGCCTCCCGAATCGTTGTCGAGCTTGCGGCTCGAGCCGGGAGATGCCGGAGTTATGGAAGTCAACGATGCTTTTTTCTACGAGAACCGCCGCGAGACGGATTTTCTGCTGACGAAGAGGCTGGAAGGATTCCGCGTACAGCGGATCGATCGTGCGGTCATCGCTCTCGCAATCACGGTCGGCATGATTGTGCTCGCCGCAACGGGCGTCATGAGTATGTTGAACGCTGCGCTCGTCGCAATGCTGGCGATGTTGCTGAGCGGATGTTTGACTATCGAGCGTCTATGGCAAAGCGTTGACTGGCAGACGATCGTGATCATGGGCGCGGCGGTTGGTTTGGAATCTGCCGTCACTGGAAGCGGACTTGCAAAGGCCGCGGCTGATGCGTTCGCGAGTGTCGGCGGCGGCAGCAGGACCATGGCTTTGGCGGCGGTTTTTATCGGCACGGTGGCGCTGACGAATGTGATTTCGAACGTCGCGTCGGCGGTGCTGATGTTTTCAGTGGCCCAATCGCTGGCGAGTACGCTGGGCGTCAGCTTTATGCCGTTCGCAATTGCGCTGATGATCGGCGCGTCGTGTGCGTTCATCAACCCGGCTGGATTTCAAACAAACCTGATGGTCCAGAAACCTGGCGGTTACGTGTTCTCGGATTTCGCGCGAGTGGGAATTCCGCTGACGATTATCGTCGGGTTCGTCGTTCTGATGTTGGCGCCGTTAATGTATGGATTTTAAAGGTTCATACTCGCGCGTCGCGCCGGAGCCGCAGCTTACTTCCTGTAGCTCGTGAGGTTCGCAGGTGTGGAACGATACGACGACGACGTCTGTTCCTCGCGGAAAAAACTCGTGCGGCATGCCCTCGGGAATCACGTACCAGACGTCGTCGAGAGAGTAACTCGGGTGCGCGAAGCGTTTCATCTCGCCCGAGACGCCTCCGACTTCCGAAGTTCCCTCGCCTTCGATCACGACCATGTGTTGAATACTGTTCGGATGGAAGTGACAACCGGAGGGTACGTCCTTCTTGAGCACGAAGATCCAGCATGACTTTATGCTGTCCGGAAGCGGCGCTGCGATGGATTGCGGATCAATCGTTGACCAGACAAACGGCTCGGCCGTGTGCGGCAGTTGCTTTTTAAGCGTATCGACAAGATCGGAAAAATCAGGCGTCGTAATCAGTTTGGCAACCGCTTTGTCGAGCTGCGGCAGATAGTCCGCCGTTGCGTCCAGCATAATTGCTTGCTCCGTCTGTTAGAATCGGTTCCGAACTATACACTAATTATGCCGCCCGAGGTCGGCGCCCGGCTATGAGCAATCGACCACTTTTCATTCCCGTAATCCTCGGCACGGTGCGCAAAGGGCGCGCCAGCGAAAACGTCGCGAAGTTTGTTTTCGAACAGGTGAAGAAGCGCGAAGGTGTTGAGACGGTGCTCGTTGATGTTCGAGAGTTGAAGCTGCCAACGGACGATGCCGGGGAGCAGATCAAGGATCCGAAGTTCTCGGAGATCTGCGAGCGAGCTGACGGACTGGTGATCGTCACTCCTGAATACAACCATGGCTATCCGGGTATGCTGAAACACGCGCTCGATTCCAATCTCAAGGAGTACATTCATAAAGCGGTTGGTATCTGCGGTGTTTCGGCGGGCGGGTTCGGTGCGACTCGCGTTATTGAGAACCTGTTACCGGTGTTGAGAGAGCTCGGATTGGTTACGATCTTCTGGGATGGAAACTTTTCCGGTGCAGGGAAACTGTTTGATGAGAACGGGAAGATTCAGGACGAGGCGACGCACGTGAAACGGATGGACAAGTTTCTCGGCGAGCTCATCTGGATGAGTAAAGTGTTACGTTACGGACGGGAAAATATTTCGCTATGAACCAGCAGGAAGCACCGATGATTTGTCCTGTTTGCGGCTCGCATATGAATCATCACGCCGACAAGGTCGACTACAGCGTTGAGGATGAGAATTACGATCCGGCGTTTGGTGGTGCATTGCAGGAAGTGCACACCTGTCCTGGCTGCGGGAAAGTCGAGCTGCGGGAGCGAGTGTAACGCAGACGCACACTGACGCTCCTTCACACGTGTCTACCGCTTGCGCGGTCAGGGAATCACGGATTTTCTTTCAACCCTCTCGATGCTGGGATAGTTCATAAGTCGTCGACGTCCGCGCGAAGGCCTGTCCACGTCATCAGGCCCGGAAGAAAAACTAAAGCGCTTCTTTAGTCTCAGGAAAGGTTGCTCGAGCAGTTTGTACGACGCTGCCGCCAGCATCACCGTAAGCACGAAAGACGACAACACGCGAAGCTCAAAACCAATCGCAACCGCATGCTGCATGATGACG
>DASRIM010000092.1:0-3177 GCA_035649995.1 Pyrinomonadaceae bacterium
GCTTACCGGGAATGCTTTACGGTCGAATTCTTCGCTCGCCGCACGCACATGCACGCGTCACGAAGATCGACACCGACGCCGCATCGAAGATCCCGGGTGTCCAGGCAATCGTCGAGGCGCCGTTAACGGAGGTACGTTTTGCAGGCGCGCCCGTCGCGGCAGTCGCAGCAACTACGCCCGAGATCGCTGGCGACGCACTGCGCGCGATCAAGGTGACTTACGAAGTCCTGCCGCACGTGGTCCACGCCGATGCGGCGATAAAACCAAACGCTCCGAAAGTCGTCGCCGAAGAAAACAATCTTCAGGACAAGGGGAAGAACGGCGACCCGCAAAAAGCCGAGGCCGCTTTCGCAACCGCCGATGAAATTGTCGAGGCTGAGTACATTTCAGCGCGCATTCATCACGCGTGTCTCGAAACACATGGCATGGTCGTCGATTATCGCGGCGGCGACTCGGCCACCATCTACGCATCGACGCAGGGAACATTCACGATTCCAGTCGATGCGGCGAAGGAGTTGGGACTCGAGCAGAGCAAAGTTGTTTCGAGCGTTGAGCACATGGGCGGCGGGTTTGGTTCGAAGTTCGGAATCGGAACTGAAGGCATGTTCGCCTGCCGTCTTTCAAAGCAGACCAAATCGCCCGTGAAACTGATGCTCACGCGTTACGACGAGTTTGTAATGGCTGGCAATCGCTCGGGCTCGTGGCAGAAGTTGAAAGCGGGTGTGAAGAGAGACGGAACGATCGTCGCCTTGAAGGCTCAACAGTATCGCCTCGGCGGAATTGGCCAGGGTTCGCAAGCGGGTCAGCCGTACATCTATCGCATGGGCGACACGTATCGCGAAATGTATGCGTTGCACACGAATGAAGATTCGGCGATTGCGATGCGTGCCCCCGGTCATCCGCAGGCGTCGTTTGCAGTCGAATCGCTAGTCGACGAACTCGCTCACAAGATCAAGATGGATCCGGTGGAGTTTCGCAAGAAAAACTTGCGTGACGAGGTTTATCACCGGCAGTTGGACCGCGGAGCGAAAGAGATTGGCTGGTCCAGGAGGAATCCCGTTGCGGGTGGAAATCCTGGTCCATTGAAGCGAGGCATAGGGTGCGCTGTCGGTACGTGGGGCGGTGGCGGAAACAATCAGTGCAAAGTCGATGTAACGATCGCACGTGATGGATCGGTGGTCGTCGCGATCGGAACGCAGGACCTCGGCACCGGAACACGCACGTACACGAGAGCCATTGTCGCCGAAGAGTTCGGTCTCGGAATCAAAGATGTCAAAGAACAGATCGGCAACTCGAAACTCGGCGCCGCGAATGCATCCGGTGGTTCAACAACAGCGCCATCAGTCGCGCCGGCTGTTAAAGATGCGGCGATCAAAGCGCGCATGATGATGGCCGAGCGTCTCGCGCCTTTGATTGGCAATCCGAAACCTGAGGAAGTGGTTTTCTCCAGCGGCAACGTCTCGGCAAAAGGAAAAACTGTGACGTGGAAACAGGCGGCGGCGACATTACCCGCGGCAGGCATAACTGCCCACGGTCAGTGGCGCTCAGATCTACAAGCACGAGGTGTTCACGGTGTTTGCTTCGCTGAAGTCGAGGTTGATGTTGAGACTGGTTACATCAAACCGATCAAGATGGTCCATATCCAGGATTGCGGGCTGCCACTGAACAGGCTGGCGATGGAGAGCCAGATCAATGGCGGCATGATCCAGTCGCTGGGAATGGCGCTGTGGGAAGGTCGCGTGATGGACGCGCAACTAGGGTTGCAACTGAATCCGGGCTTTGGCGATTACAAATTGCCGGGAAGTCTCGAGATGCCCGAGATGATTGCGCTCATCGACGATGATGACAAACGCGAAGTCGTGATCGGCATGTCGGAAGGTTGCATCATTCCGGCAGTCGGCGCGCTTGTGAATGCGGTCTTCAACGCGACGGGAATTCGCGTACGCGAGCTTCCGATCACACCAGACAAGATCTTGATGGCCGCGGATAATCGCGGATTAACGCGGATCTGAGAGGATACAAACATGAAGGCATTTGAGTGGACCAATCCGGCGACAGTTAACGAAGCGGTGAAGCTGCTTTCGACTGCGTCAGGTGACATTGACGAGGCGCCGCGGCCGATCGCTGGTGGGCAGGATTTGCTGACCACGATGAAAGATTACACGTCGCGGCCGACGCGCCTGGTCAATCTGAAGAACATTTCGGGGATGAATCGAATCACCGTGAATGCTCGAGGACTAACGGTCGGAGCACTGGTCACGTTAACCGAACTCGAAGAGCATGCGGGCGTTCGCAAGAGTTATCCCGGTCTGGCGGAAGCGGCGCATTCGATAGCCACTCCGCAGATTCGCAACCTCGGCACCGTCGGTGGGAATCTTTGTCAGCGTCCGCGCTGCTGGTATTTCAGACTCGAGGAAGTGAACTGTTTGAAGAAGGGCGGATCTGAGTGTTACGCGGCGACTGGCGAAAACAAGTACAACGCGATCTTCGGCGGTGGGCCATCGTACATCGTTCATCCTTCAGACCTGGCGCCGATGTTGTTGGCGTTGGGTGCGACGGTCAGCGTGACGGGCGCGGCAGGCCGGCGCGTCATTCCGTTGGACAAGTTTTTTACCATGCCGTCAGAAGGAAATATTCGACGTGAGAATGTTTTGAAGAACGACGACATCATCACGGAGATATTCGTTCCCGCGTCTTCGCTTGCGGCGAAGTCAACGTACTTGAAGTTCAAGGAACGCGAGTCGCTCGACTTCGCGCTTTCATCCGTAGCTGTGGCTGTGCGTTTGACCGGCCGCACGGTTCGAGATGCTCGAATTGTTCTGGGCGGCGTCGCGCCGATTCCATGGCGTGTACCGGCGGCAGAAAAGTTTTTGCTTGGAAAGAAGTTGGAGGCGGAGGTGCTTTCAGAAGCCGGCAAGATCGCACTTGCGGACGCGAAGCCGCTCGCGAAGAACGCGTACAAGATCCCGCTAACCCAAACGCTCGTGCGACGTGCGTTGGCAAAGGCGGCAGGAGTTTAATCATGGCAGACGAATCAATTGATACCACTTCGTTGCAGTCACCGTTCTGCGGATCACTCCGCTCGAAAAAGTTCTTCATGCTCGATCGCATCGCGATGAGCGCCGACGAATATCTCGACGCCGCAAATCACGTCTGGTGCTGTGAAACACAGGAAGT
>DASRIM010000093.1:0-12729 GCA_035649995.1 Pyrinomonadaceae bacterium
TGGAAAGAATGTTGATGAAATATAAATGACGACGATCGACCGCAAACGTGAAGAGTTCCCAACGCTCGCTTCGGGGATTCATCTGCTCAGTCACAGCCTGGGGCCGGTGCCGCGGGCCGTGCGCGAGTCGATGATCGCGTACTGCGATGCGTGGGAGCACCACACGAGCGAGGACGCATGGGCCACGACGTGGTGGCAACTATCGCGTCGCGTGGGCGATCGCATCGCGCGCATTCTCGGCGGCGAGCCGGGTTCGGTGCAGATTCAACCAAACGCGTCGATCGGTCTCGCGACCGTCGCGTCCTGTTTCGACTTTCAATCCGGAAAACGAAACAAAGTCGTCACTACGGCGCTTGATTTCCCGTCGATGGAATACATCTGGAACGGACAGCGTCAGGTCGGCGCGAACGTCGAGATCGTTCCGACGATGGACGGCGTCTCAGTGCCGCTCGAGAAGATCCTCGACGCCATCGACGATAAAACGTGTCTCGTCGCGCTCGCGCACACGTCGTATCGCAGCTCTTTTCGCGTGGACGCGCGCGCGATCGTCGAACGGGCGCATGCGAAAGGCGCGCTGGTGCTGTTGGACGTTTACCAGTCCGCGGGGGTACTGCCGCTTCATGCCGCCGATTGGAAAGTCGATTTTCTGATCGGCGGAACGATCAAGTGGTTGTGCGGTGGACCATCGTGCGGTTATTTGTACGTGCGACCCGATCTGCAGCGCGATCTGACGCCGCGGCTGACAGGTTGGGTGGCCCACGACTCGCCATTCGATTTCGCGCCGGCGCCCATGCGCTACGCGCGCTCGGTGAGACGTTTCGCGCAAGGCACGCCCAGCATTCCGGCGCTCTACTCGGCGATACCGGGTCTCGACATCGTCGAGTCAGTAGGCGTTTCGCAGATTGCCGGCGAGTCGCAACGTCGAACTCAGCGGATGATCGATTTCGCGTTGAGCCGCGGTTGGACCGTCAACACGCCGTTGGAGTCCAACCAGCGCGGCGGCTCCGTGATGATTGCCGTCGACGATGGACCGGCTATGGTCGAACGACTCGCCGAGCGACGCGTCTTTGTTGACAGCCGGCCGGGAGCGGGATTGCGCATGTCGCCACACTTCTTCAATACGGATGACGAGATCGATGAAGCGTTGGAAATTCTCGCGTCCTTTATCACAAAATGAAAATCAACGAACCTGCGCCTGACTTTTCATTGCCTGACGGCGACGGCAAGCAGTGGCGTTTGTCGGACCATCGCGGAAAGGTAGTCGTACTGCTTTTCTATCCCGGCGATGAGACGCCGATATGCACGCGACAAATGTGTTCCGTGCGCGATCGTTGGGACGACTACGTGGCGACGGGAGCGGAAGTGGTTGGTATCTCGACCGATTCAGTCGAATCGCACCGGAAGTTTGCGGAACATCACAAGCTGCCGTTGCGCTTGTTGTCGGATGAGGACGGTGCGGCGTCGAAACTTTATGGCGCGCGGTCGTTGATTCCGGGCAAAGTGGCGCGTTCTGTTTTCGTCATCGACGCGTCGGGAATCGTGCGTCACAGCGACATTCGCCCGCTGGGCTTATTTAAACCGAAAGATGATGAGACAATTGCGGCGATCAATGCTGCCCGGAATGCAGCGCAGCGATAACGATTTCAACAAGGAGGAGATTTCAAATGGCTGACATGATCAAATGCACACACTGCGGCGAGAAGCGTCCGGCGCTCGGCTTCGCCCCGTTTCCGAACGCGCTCGGACAGAGAATCGGCGCCGAGATCTGTCAACCTTGTTGGAGTGGATGGCTGCAAAAACAAACACAGATCATCAATCACTACGGCCTGGATCTGACCAATCCTGACGCGCAGAACTTCCTTTTCGACAACATCAAGGGGTTTCTCTTCGGCGAAGTTCCCCAAACCGCTGAAATCGACACCACTAAGGAAGGCTCGGTCAAGTGGTAACACCGAGCCTCGAACCTGTGGCCCAGTCCTTGCAAATCTGAACGAAGACCCCCGAAAAATGTATGTTTTCCGAACTTAGTCTTCGTCTGTCTTGTAAGGAGGAGGTTTCGAGGATGAGCAGCAGAATCACAGGCCTGGTCGCCACCGCAGTCATTTCAATATCGCTTTCGGCGTGCGACGGGACAGCTAACCGTAACGCCAACACCAATACGAACACGAATACTAACGCCAATTTGGCCGCCTCACCCTCACCGACAGCCGTCGCTAATGCCAACACCCGTCGCGCACCGACGCGCGAAGAGTACGAACGTGACAAAGAACGGTATCAGCGCGAAGCGAAGGAATCGGGCCGCACCGTCGGCACGGGTTTGAACGACGGCTGGCTATGGGTGAAAACCCGCTTTGAACTGGCCGGCGCCGACGACCTGCGCGATTCGACGATCAACGTTGACGTCGATAAGGGCGTAGTGACTCTCAGCGGCACGGTCGCTTCGGCCGCACAAAAAACGAAGGCCGAACAAGTCGCCAAGGGCGTGGAAGACGTGAAGTCCGTCAGGAACCAGTTGCGCGTCGCGAGCGACAATGCGAACGCGAATGGAAACGCCAACAGGAACGCGAACGGCAACGCCAACTCGCGCCGTCCAAACGCGAATCGCTAAACGACGTTGAGTTTTGAACTGAATCCACAGATTAAACGCGCATGTTTAATCTGTGGATTATTTCCCTTCTAACGGGTTTTGCGCTAAGCTTTCGTCTCTTTCCTAAACGAAGTTGCTGGTTGCTTTCTTAACCAGCGTTCGCAAATCAAACTGATGGGGATTTGGTTACCTATGCCAAAAGTCCACCCGCGCCGTATTGTCGCGCTATTTTGTACGGTCGCCCTCGCAGCCGTCTGCGCAGTTCGTGAAACGTACGCGCAGCGTACTGCGGTTGAGACGTACGCCATTACAAACGCTCGCATCGTCACAGTCTCGGGTCCGATCATCGATCGCGGCACCGTCGTGATTCGCAACGGCTTGATCGCCGCTGCCGGAGCAAACGTCAGCGCGCCGCCTGACGCGCGCGTCATCGACGGCAGCGGGCTCACTATCTATCCCGGACTGATCGACTCCTACACGAACCTCGCGGTTCCCGAACCCTCGCCCGGGCCGTCTCCGGCCGGCGGCGGTGGTGGTGGTTTCTTCCTGGCTCAGCAGCAACGTCCGGCGACGGGCGGTCCAAACTCGACTCAGCCCGCCGGCCTGCAACCGGAAGTGATGGTCGAAGACGTGATCCGGCCGAGCGGAACGGAGATCGAGTCGTCGAGAAGCATCGGCATCACGACCGCGTTGACCGCGCCGCGAAGCGGAGTCTGGATGGGCCAGTCGGCATTGATCAATCTTGCCGGCGACACGCCGCAGCAGATGATCGTGCGCTCGCCGGTGGCGATGCACGTCAGTTTCACTCCTTTGCGCGGCGGTTATCCGGGATCGTTGATGGGCGTGTTCTCGGCGTTGCGTCAGATGATGCTCGACGCGCAGCGTTATCGCGAGTCGATGCAGATCTACGAACGAAACCCGCGCGGTCTTCGCCGCCCGGAAGTGGATCGATCGCTGGCGGCGCTCGTGCCGGTCGTCGCCGGGCAAATGCCGGTAGTGATGCTGGCAAACACCGAGCGTGAAATCAGTCGCGCGCTGGATCTGGCTGCGGAGTTCAAACTGCGGCTGATCATCGCGGGCGGGCGCGAGTCGGATCGGGTAGCGGATCGACTGAAGCAACAGAACGTGCCGGTGCTGCTGTCGTTGAACCTGCCGCGGCGCACGACGGCGGCGATGCCGGAAGCCGATCCGGAAACGATGCGCGTGCTGCGCAGCCGCGTCGAAGCGCAACAGACGGCAGGCAAACTCGCGAAGGCAGGTGTTCGTTTCGCCTTCCAGTCAGGCTCGCTGGCGAACATTTCGGACCTGATGCTCAACGCGAGTCGCGTCATCGAGAACGGTCTTTCCTCTGCTGATGCTGTGCGCGCGTTTACGATCTGGCCGGCCGAGATTCTCGGCGTGTCGAACCAGCTCGGCTCGATCGAAGCCGGAAAGATCGCGAACCTGACAGTGACGCGCGGCGACCTGTTCGATCGAAACCGAACTGTGGCCCACGTTTTTATCGACGGGCGTCCGGTTGATCTGCGGCCGCCTACCGACCGGCAGGGCGATCGACCAGGCGGGCGCCCGAGCCTGAGCGGTCCGTGGTCGCTCAACGTCAAGTTGGGACCGGAAGAGAAGACGGCCGCGCTCACGCTGCAACAGGAAGGCGAACGTGTCACCGGCTCGATCGCGGGCTCGCTCGGCGCCGGCGAGATCTCGAACGCTTCCATGACGGCGGACGAAGTTCGGTTTACCGTTTCGCTGCAAATCGAAGGACAAACAAAAGAAGCCACGTTTACGGGAACGCTTTCCGGAAACGAGATTCGTGGCTCCGTAACCGTCGTCGGCGCCGCGCCGGGAACTTTTACGGCAACTCGTGTACGTCCAAATTAAGGAAAACAGATTATGAAAATACTTGTTTTGGTCGTCGTTGTATTGATGGGATCTGCGGTCCAGGCCCAAACCGTCTCAGAAACACTGATTCGGAACGCGACTGTTCTGACCGTCACGCGCGGCACGCTCACCAACACGGACGTGTTGATTCGTAACGGGAAGATCGCGGCCGTCGGTAAAAACCTGAACGCCTCCGCGAACGCGCGCGTCATCGACGCTACCGGCAAATTCGTCATGCCCGGCATCATCGACTGTCACTCGCATTCGATGCTCGACGCGACTAACGAAGGCACACTCGCCGTCACGTCGATGGTGCGCACGCAGGACGTGCTCGACCCGACTGACGGCAATCTTTATCGCGCGTTGGCAGGCGGCGTGACGACGCTGAATCTGCTGCACGGCTCGGCAAATCCGATCGGCGGTTTGAACAGCGTCGTGAAGCTCAAGTACGGCCGTCCGGCGAGCGAGTTTCTGTTTCCGGGCGCGATGCCGGGGATCAAGTTTGCGCTCGGCGAAAACGTGAAGCGCAGCAGCACTCCGAACCAGCCTGGCGTCACGCGTCGTTATCCAAACACGCGCATGGGCGTTGAAGAAGTGATTCGCGACGCGTTCACTCGCGCGCGCGATTACAAGCGGGCGTGGGACGAGTATCGCGCCGCGTCGGCAAAGGACAAGAACGTGATCCCGCCGCGCCGTGACTTGCAGCTCGAACCGCTCGTCGAGATTCTCGAAGGGCGCCGGTACGTCCACGCTCACTGCTACATCGTCAGCGAGATCCTGATGCTGATCAATCTCGCGGACGAGTTTGGCTTCAAGATCAAGACGTTCCAGCACGTGCTCGAAGGCTACAAGGTTGCGAAAGAGATCGCCGCGCACGGCGCGGGCGCGTCCATCTTCGCCGACTCGTGGGGTTACAAGATCGAGGCTTACGACGCGATTCCCTACGCCGCCGCGATCATGACTCGCGCCGGCGTCGTCGTTTCCATGAACTCCGACTCTGACGAACGCGCGCGCCGCTTGAACATCGAAGCCGCAAAGGCGATGCACTGGGGCGACCTGACTGAAGAACAAGCACTCAAGACCATCACGCTCAATCCGGCGATTCAACTCGGCATCCAGGAACGCGTCGGCTCGATCGAAGTCGGCAAAGACGCGGACGTCGCGATCTGGAACGGACACCCATTCAGCGTTTATTCACGCGTTGACACAACGTTCATCGACGGCACTGTCTTCTTCGATCGCCAACAGGATCTCGCGCGGCGAAGCGAGCGTGCAAAAGAACGCGCGACGTTGGAACAGGCCGATCCGAACAAGCCTCCCGCACGCGGCCAGTCTCCAGCGACGCCGCGACGCCGTCCGCCGACTCACGAAGGCGGCGAGATCGAACAAGAGGAGGAGCGCCCGTGAAAATCCTGCTTACGATTTGTTTGATCTGTGTTCCTGCTTTGGCCCAGCAGATCGGCAACCCGACAACGCAAGAAGGCGTAACTCCGCCGCGCGGTGTTTTCGCGATTCGTAACGCTCGCATCGTCACGGTCAGCGGAGCGGACATCGAAAACGGCACCGTTGTCATTCGCGACGGAAAGATCGAAGCCGTCGGCACGAACGTCAACGTTCCCGCCGGCGCGCAGTCGATTGACGGCCGCGGTCTGTCCGTCTATCCGGGAATGATCGACGCGGGCACGAACATGGGCCTCGTCGAAGTTCCGCAAGGCGCGAACGGCACGGTTGACACGGCGGAAGTCGGCGACTTGAATCCAAACGCAAAAGCGATCACGGCCGTCAATCCGCACAGCGCGCACATCGCCGTGACGCGAGTTGAAGGCATAACGAACACGTTGACCGCCCCGACCGGCGGACTGATCTCCGGCCAGGCGGCGCTCATCAACCTGATCGGCACGGCGCCAAAGGAGATGGCGGTCGTTCCGCAGTTCGCGCTCGTCATTAACTACCCGCGCATCGGCGGCGGCGGTGGTGGGTTCGGCGGTTTTCAACAGCCGGTAAGTCTTTCAGACACCCTCGCAAACAATGAACGCCAGCTCGAGCAGATCCGTAAGATGCTTCGCGACGCTGAAGCCTACGGCCGCGCCCTGGACGCTTACGCAAAAGACAAGACCTTACCGCGTCCGGACCGCAACGTCGTGCTCGAACCATTGGTTCCATACGTTCGTGGCCAACAGCCGGTGATCTTCCGTGCGGATCGTGAGGCCGAGATTCGCGGCGCGCTCAAGTTTGCCGAGGAGATGAAACTCAAACCGATCATCCTCGGCGGCAACGACGCCTGGAAGGTCGCGACTCTGTTGAAAGAGAAGAACGTGCCGGTAATTCTGACGGGTCTGTTCTCGCTGCCGCCCCGTGAAGACGACGCGTACGACGCGCTCTACGAGAACCCGTCCAGGTTGCAGCAGGCGGGAGTCCGTTTCTGCATCTCGACCGGCGATGCCGGCGCGGAGGTTCGAAATCTGCCGCAATACGCCGGGATGGCGGCGGCGTTTGGGTTGTCGAAGGCCGATGCGTTGAAGGCCGTGACGCTTTATCCGGCGCAGATATTGAACGTTTCCGACCGTTTAGGCGCGATCGAGGCGGGAAAAATGGCGAACCTCGTCGTTACCGACGGCGATCTCCTCGAAATTCGTACCCGCATACGATATTTGTTCATAGATGGGCGTCCGGTGGTGTTATCCAGTAGACACACCGAGTTGAACGACGCATTCAAAAATCGAAAGTAGCAATTAATTAGGAGGTAGCCCCCTTTGTTCAGAACTATCCGTCTCATCCGTGTTGCAGCCCTGCTTACGCTGTTGCTCGTTGCTTCGTCCAGCGCCTACTCGCAAACGAAGCTATTGCGATTTCCCGACATCCGCGGCGACCGCGTTGTCTTCACCTACGGCGGCGATCTTTGGACTGCGCCTTCTTCCGGCGGCGCGGCCACGCGATTGACGTCGCATCCGGGCGTCGAGCTCTTCGGCAAATTCTCACCGGACGGAAAGTGGATCGCTTTCACCGGCCAGTACGACGGCGACGAACAGGTTTACGTCGTGCCGACGACCGGCGGTGAGCCTAAGCAACTGACCTTCTATCCCGCGCGTGGCCCGTTGGCGCCGCGCTGGGGTTGGGAGAATCAGGTGTGGGGCTGGAGCAAAGACGGCAAACACATCTACTTCCGTTCCACTCGAGACTCGTGGTCGGTTGGAATCGCGCGTCTTTACTCGGTCTCGATCGACGGTGGACCGGCTGAAGCGCTGCCGATGCCGACTGCCGGTTCCGGCGACTACTCGCCCAGCGGCGCCGAAATGGTTTACTCGCCGCAAGCGCGCGACTTCCGTTCCGAGAAACGTTACAGCGGCGGCCAGGCCAATCAGCTCTACATCTTCGACCTGAAAAACCGCAGCGCGAAAAAGATCACTGACGGACCGCGCGCCACGCGCGACGCCATGTGGATCGGCGACACCATCTTCTACAACTCCGATCGCGACGGTCACTTCAATCTCTACGCTTACAACGTCGGTTCCGGCAGGACCAACCAGGTCACCACGAACAGGCAGTACGACGTGCGTTGGCCCAGTTCAGACAATGAAGGCCAGATCGTTTACGAGTTGAACGGCGAGCTTCAGGTTTTCGATGCGCGCAGCAGGAAGAGTACGCCGATCTCGATCAACGTTCCTGACGAAGGACTCGCGCGGCGTCCGAGCCGTGTTTCGGCGAGTAACCTGATTCAAAGTTGGGGTCTTAGTCCGAAGGCCGAGCGCGTGTTGTTTGCCGCTCGCGGCGACATCTTTACGGCGCCTATCGAAAAAGGCCCAACGCGAAACCTGACCGATTCTTCCAGCGCAATGGACAAGTGGCCGAGTTGGTCGCCTGACGGATCGCAGATCGCGTTTATTTCCGATCGCACGGGTGAAGAGGAGCTGTATCTCATCCCGCAGGATGGTTCGAAACCTGCCGAACAGATCACCAACGGCGGCAAAGCGATGCGTTACGGACCCGAGTGGGCGCCTGACGGCAAACGTATCGCGTTCAGCGATAAAGACGGCAAGGTTTACATCCTGACGCTCGCGGATCGCAAGGTCACCGAGATCGCCGATGCGCGTCGCGGGCAGGTGCGCGACTATTCATGGTCGCCGCGAGGAAACTATCTGTCGTTCACGATGGCAAACGATAACCAGTTCTCGTCTATCTATATCTGGAGTGCAACCGATAACCAGTTGCGGCGCGTGACGGACACGAATTTCAACGCGTACAACCCGACGTGGGATCCGCAGGGCAACTATCTCTACTTCCTGAGCGATCGCGAGTTTCTGCCGCAGCTTTCCAACATCGAGTTCAACTTTGCGACGAACCGGACGACGTACATCTACGCGATGACGTTGCGCAAGGACGTCAAGCATCCGTTTCCGCCGGAGAGTGACGAGGTAACGGTGGCGAAATCTGACGATGGTCCCAAACCCTCGGCCTCGCCTGCTTCGTCTCCTGAAAAGCCTGCTGAGACTCCGAGCCCTGCTGCTGCCACGGAAGCCAAGCCCGAAGCTGCGCCGAAACCGCCCGCGACGATGACCATTGACTTCGACGGCATTTCGAATCGCGTTGCGCGCGCGCCGATCGGAGCCGACAACTACTTCGGCTTGTCAGCTAAGCAGGGACACTTGCTTTACGTAGTCGGCGGCGCCGGTTACTACGGCCGCCAGGGCGATCGGACCAACACTCTGAAGATCTACTCGCTCAAGGATCGGAAAGAGTCGACGCTCGCGGAAGACATGCAGGGGTACGCGCTTGCCGATGACGGTGCGAAAGTGCTCGTCCGCCAGGGACCGGGCTTCAACCTTTACGACGCTACGCCGACCGGTGACCGTTCGAAAAAGGCAGTCTCTTCCGCGGGGCTCTACGTCGATCGTGTTCCGGCTCAGGAGTGGGAACAGATCTTCAACGAAGTATGGCGGCGTTATCGCGACTGGTTCTACGTCGAGAACATGCACGGCTTCGATTGGGAGGCTTTGCGCCAACAGTACAAGCCGTTGTTGAAGTATGTGTCGCATCGGTCCGATCTGAACTACGTGATCCACGAGATGATCTCGGAGTTGACGGTCCAGCATGCGTATATCGACGGCGGCGATTTTCAGATTCCGCCGCGGCCGCGTTACGGTCTTCCGGGCGCGCGTTTCGAGCTCGATCGACAGTCTGGACGCTACCGCATCGCGAAGATCTTTGCCGGCGAGAATGAAGAAGACTTGTATCGATCGCCATTGACCGAAGTCGGCGTGAACGCCAGCGTCGGCGACTACGTGCTGGCGATTGACGGCGAAGAGTTGAAGGCGACTGACGATCCGTATCGTTTGTTGAAAAACAAGGCGGACAATCCGGTCCAGCTCACGTTGAACAAAACGCCGACGATGCAGGGCGCGCGAACCGTTTCGTATCGTCCGATCACGGATGAGTCAAACCTGATCTATCTCGATTGGGCCAATGGCAATCGCGAGAAGGTCGCGAAGGCTACCGGCGGGCGCGTCGGCTACCTGCATCTGCCGGATATGGGCACGAACGGCATTCGTGAGTTCATCAAGTGGTACTACCCGCAGTTGAACAAGGAAGGGTTGATCGTCGACGTGCGGGCGAATGGCGGCGGCAACGTGTCGCGCATGATCATCGAGCGTTTGCGGCGCAAAGTTTTGGCGCTCGGCTACTCGCGTACGAATGACGATGCGACGACGTATCCTGACGCGGTTTTCTTTGGTCCGATGGTGTCGATTCTCGACGAGAATTCCGGATCCGACGGCGACATCTTCCCGGCGATGTTTCGTGAAGCTGGACTTGGACCATTGATCGGCAAGCGTTCGTGGGGCGGCGTTGTTGGCATTACGAACCGTGGCGGGTTGATCGACGGCGGCGTTGTCAACGTTCCGGAGTTTGGCTTTGCTAATAAGAACGGCGAATGGGTGATCGAGGGCTACGGCGTTGATCCGGATATCGAAATCGACAACGATCCGCAGTCAGTGCTGGCCGGAAAAGATCCGCAGCTCGAACGCGCGATCGCGGAAGTGATGGCGAAACTGAAGTCGCCCGTCAAACTTCCCCGCAAGCCCGCGCCGCCTATCAAGACAATCAAGGACGCCACGACTTCGCGCGCAGGTGCGAATTGAGTTGGTGGTTTAGACCAGGCCTTGAAATAGTTCGCTAACCGAAACTTCCCAACCGGCGAGGACGCGAGATTTTGCGTGCTCGCCGCTTTGGTATAGCCACGATTCCCAAACCGGCACACCCTCTTCCTCACCGGCGTGTCTAACCGTGATAGTTAAGGTAGCTGGATCGATCAGCCATAGCTCACGTACGCCCAATGCGAGATAAGTATCGGCTTTGGTGGTGCGATCGTAGATGCTCGTACTGCGCGAGACGTATTCAAAGACAATATCGGCGGACGTACGTTTGTCGCCCATCTGCGCGCGCAGAGTGTTCGAAACGTACATCATGTCAGGCTCGAGATAAGTCGGATCGTCCACGCTTCGCCAAATCGGTTCGCGTGGATGATGAACCTGCCCATCCACTTTGTTTTCCAGGATGAACTTCATCAACGCCATATTCATTCGTGCCCCGACATCCCCGTGAGGCGGGTTGGGCGGTGGAACCATAAAGAGATATCCCCCAATTAGTTCATAGTGCGAACGGTCCTCGGGCTCGGGCAACGCCCAGAACTCCTCGAGGGTGTAGCGTCGCGACAATGGTGAGAAATTAATTTGGGTGGGTATCTGTAAAACTTGCATGACTGAGACTCCCGGTTGGGCGTATCTTAACACGACAAACGGATGCTGTGCCACAGGTCACTCTTTGATCACTAACTTTTCTGCCGGTAGCATCGCCGGCAGGCCTTTGTGCTGCCAGCAGCGCACTGGACCGTGGACGCGGCGCGAGCAGGGCTTGCCTTTCTTCGTGCGCGCGCCGCAGGTGTAGACCTGTTCCGGCGTTGAGGGTGCCGGTGCGAGCGGAGTTCCTGTTGTTGAAGACTGTTGCGCGGGTCGCTCGATCACAAGCGGCGGGCGCTCGCGTCTGCAACCTCGTCCTAAAGATAGGCCAATCAGTAAAAGAACGATCGGAAGGACCGCCGAGCGCCGCCAGTCAGCCTTTGCCGATTCACCGCGGACGCAGTTGTCGCAAAACCGCCGGCTGGTCCATGGCCGCCACCGCAGCCGCACTATCTTGTCGCCGCATTCGCAACAGAAATTCGGACGGTAAGTTGTGAGGAACGACAATGATGTGAGGTCCTTTCGTGTCTACCAACGCGGGCATTATATCCGCGTTTACTCAAGCAACCGATCGCTTTTCACCAGCGTCCGAAATCAGCACGTTTGAAAAATCGATCGGGGGCGGGCATACTTTCCGCCTGATTTCGCATGAAATACCGGACTTATCTTTCGACCATCCCCAGCCGATTACTCTTTTTAACGCTTTCTCTGCTGGTCGCCGCCGCGGCGGCTACGGCGCAGGAAGTGGACGACGTCGTCCGCACTGAAACGTCGCTGGTGCAGTTGAACGTCGGCGTGGTCGACAAACAAGGGCGCCCGATCACGTCGCTGACGCGAAACGATTTCGTCATTTACGAAGACGGCGTCAAACAGTCGATCCAGCATTTCGAGCCTGTCGACGCTCCGTTCAGCCTGGTGCTGATGCTCGACGTGTCAGGCTCGACCGTCAGCTTTCGCCCGCAATTGAAACTCGCCAGCCAGCGGTTTCTTGACGCTCTCGCGCCCGAAGATCGCGTTTCAGTGATCCAGTTCAACGCGAAAGTGAAGTCGTTGAGCGGTTTCACTAACGACCGCATGAAGACTGCTTACGCGATCGAGATCGCGGAAGGCGCAGGCGAGACTCATTTTTATCAAGCGTTGAAATACGCGTTGAAGGAACTCGAAAAAGAAGGACAGCGGCGGAAAGCGATCGTGGTGTTGACGGACGGCCTCGACACGTCTCTTCGCAACTCCGATCGCTCCACGCTCTCGAAAGCGCAAAGCAATGAAGAGGCGCTGGCGACGATCGATCCACATTCGAGTCCGGAATTGAAGAATGTGCTGGCCTCCGCGGATCGGCAAGGCGTCACGATCTTTCCGCTCGCCTTGCCATCCGGCGATCCGAAGAGACTGCCGCTCCAGACGCCTAACATCGTCGGCATCTACGCTGCCGCGCGCGCTCGTTTGCAATCACTGGCTGACCGGACGGGCGGGCGTCTAAACGACATAAACAAGCTGCAATACATGGCGCAACTTTACCGTGAGGTTGCGGCGAAC
>DASRIM010000094.1:0-17973 GCA_035649995.1 Pyrinomonadaceae bacterium
TGACTGAGCTTCGCGCCAGTCGCGGCGCCGCGTTCGGCGACATCGACAACGACGGCGACGTCGATCTGGTGATTGGCGATCTGGATGGTCCACCGCAGGTGCTGCGCAACGACGGCGGAAACGCGAACAACTCGATCCTGATCAAGATGGTCGGAGTAAAGAGCAACCGCAGCGGCATCGGCGCGCAGGTGAAAGTCGTTTCCGGCGACCTGTCGCAGATCGACGAAGTGCGCAGCGGCGACAGTTACATTTCGCAGAGCGACTTGCGTCTGCACTTCGGGCTCGAACAGCGGACGAAGATCGATCTGATCCAGGTGCGCTGGCCCAGCGGCACGATAGACAAAGTGACTAACGTCGCCGCCAACCGCATCCTCACGATCAAAGAGGGTCAGGGCAAAGTTGCCGAGACACCATTCAACCGATAATTAACTTCCCCCACGGCAATGTAACGGGCGATCTCATACTGGCTGATAACGGCAGCTTCGCGCCGTTCGCCCAGTCTCGTGTCTTGAGGCGGTCGCGTCTTGCATCTGAGTGAACGCGAACGGTCTAAATCAGTGGGCCTGCCTTGGACATCAGCAACACGGATTTAACGGTTCTGCGATGTCCGTCGCGGTTGGCCAAGGTCAGCGGCGGCGAGCACTAACTGCTTAACACTCGGCACAACCATAAACTCCAACGCCGCGTACGGTTTCGCCGCTTCATCGAGCTTCAGCACACTCGCTTCGCGCCATTCTCTCACCGGCGGGGCGCCGAGTTTCAGATACGACAGCGCCTCCGATCCGACTTCACCAAGATCCGAAAGCCCCTTCGTCAGCGGCTTGATCTCCTTCAACGCCGGCGAACGATCGATGATTGGACCAAGTGCCGCACCAGCCGCTTGCCACTCCGCCAGCATCGCAGTCAACTCCGCGCGATACAACTGATAACGGGGCGCGTCGTCGAGAAACTCTTTTACCATCCACGCAAACTTACGCGCCCCCTCCGCGTCCGGCGTAGCCGCATCGACAACACCCGTCAACGGACTGAGCATCGTCTGCGGACGCATCTGATACCGCCGGTACTCCTTCACCGGTTCGACAACGGAGACCAGCGTTTTCAATGGTCCAATATCCTCGTGCCGCACGAGCCGACGCAGCATCATGTCCTGGTTTTTCTTGTGCATCAGCCCCAACTCTTCGAGTTGCAGACTGACGACGGCCATCCGCCGGTACATGTCGCCGACGTCGGTCACAGTTCGCGGCGACCAAAGTCTCTCGGCGATCGCAGCCGTGCGCGGCCAGATGCGAGAGTCGATCGTCTCCGGCGTGACCCACTCGGCCCACATCGTTGCTTCGCCTCCGAGAACGTGTTTCGCCTCTTCGGCGGTGAGCGTGCTGTCCGCGGGCAGCGGATCAGAAGCGTAGTGGTGCGACGCAGGTTGGATCAGATCGATGTAGTAACCGTTCGAAAGTATGCCGTCGTAACCTTTGCGCGCTGCTTCGGCGAGAGCGGCGGTGCCGCGCCACGAATGAATGACGATGTCTTTCGGCAGCCCCGGTTGCAGAATCTCGTCCCACCCGATCATCTTCTTGTTGTTCTTCTGAAGAATCTTCAGCAGGCGCGTGTTGAAGTAAGCTTGCAGCGCGTGATTGTCTTTGATCCCTTTCTCTTTCATGTACGACTGAATCGCCGGATTGCGGTCCCACTGTTTGCCTTCATTCTCATCGCCGCCGATGTGTAGATACTCGTCGGGAAACAGCGCAGCCATCTCGCTCAGGAAGCCGTCGAGAAACTTGTAGACCTCCTCGCGTGTCGGATCGAGCGCAGGTTCGAAGATTCCGGGACGGCGCTCGATCGTGTATGGCCCAGGCGCGCTGCCGAGCTCGGGATAACCGACGAGCCAACTCGTGCTGTGTCCGGGAATGTCAAACTCCGGCACGACGCGAATACCACGCTCGCGCGCGTACGCGATGATCTCGCGTACCTGGTCCTGCGTGTAATAGTTGCCGTCTGAGCCAAGCTGGTGCAGCTTTGGAAACTTCTTGCTCTCGACGCGAAAGCCCTGGTCCTCCGTCAAGTGCCAGTGAAGGACGTTCATCTTCACGGCCGCCATCGCGTCGAGGTTGCGCTTCAGCACGTCCATCGTCTGGAAGTGACGCGCAACGTCGATCAGCAACCCGCGCCACGGAAACCGCGGCTGGTCCTCGATCTGCACGCCCGGAAAGTAGAAACCGTTCCGATCGGCGCTCAGCAGTTGCAGCAAAGTCTCGAGACCGCGAATCGCGCCCACGACGGTCGGGGCCTTCAGCATCACCTGACGGTCGGTGACGTCGATCGAGTAACTCTCATTTTCACCAACGGCGGGCATTGGTTTACCCGCGCCGTTGGTGTGAATGACGAGATGCGTCATCTGATCGTCCGGCGCGAGTCCGGGCGCGAATGAGAAAACAGTCCGTCCCTCGAGCCGTTTGACGAAACGCGCGATCGCCGACTTCAGACGCTCGTCGGAATGACCGCGCGTGGCGATCTTGAACGAGCTGTCGACATTCAAACGCTCCGATGGATGAAACTTCACCGAAGCGGGCACCGGCATCAGGTTCAACTCCGGAGTCGCCTGCTGCGCCGACGCAGTGACACAGATCAAAAGAATCGGGAGAAGGAAAAGTCGCTTTATCTTCATGTTGTTATTTGAGTGTAAATCTCTGGGTCAAGCCGCCGACCATCACGTCAAACTCCCCGGGCTCGGCGACGGGCTTGTTGTCGGCGCCGATGAACGACAAATCGTCACGCCTGAGTTTGAACGTCAGCGTCCGTTTCTGGCCCGGCTCGAGACTGACTTTCGCGAACCGGCGCAGACGTTTGATGGGTGGTGAAATCGACGCGACCAGATCGCCGACGTACACAAGCACCGCTTCCTTACCCGCGCGTTTGCCGGTGTTCGTAACCGTCACGTTCACGGTGAGCTCTTCGTTGCCGCTGATGGTTGGCTTACTCAAGCGCAGATCGCTGTAAGCGAAAGTCGTGTAGCTCAAACCCTCACCGAACGCGAACTGCGGCCGAAAAGCCATGTTGCCGAACGCAGTGTTCTCGGTTTCGAAGGGTTTGTGATCGTAATTGATCAATCCGTTCGGCGTGCGCGGATATGTGAAGGGAAGCTTGCCGCTCGGATTGATGTCGCCGAACAGAACATCGGCGATAGCAGTGCCGCCCTCGTTGCTGGGGTTGTAAGCCATCAAAACACCTTTCACGCCGTCAGCAATGCGATTGATGACTCGCGGACGTCCTTCGACGAGCACGAGCACCACCGGTTTGCCGGTCGCGATAATCGCTTCCGCGAGTTTGAGCTGCGGCGCGCCGAGCGTCAGGTCAGTGATGTTGCCCGGCGTTTCGCAGTACGAACCTTCGCCGAGAGCGAGCACGACGACGTCGACGTTCTGCGCCGCGCGAACTGCGGCAGGAATGTCGACCTCTTGTTCAAGATCGGTGGGCGTGCTGTTTGACGGTGTATTCGGTGGCCGCGTGATCTTCGTGCCCTGAACGTAAGTGACGTTCCCGGCGCCGATCTTCGCTTCGATGGCGCGGCGGATCGTGTGCCGGTCTTTCGGATACAGGCTTTCTTCCGAGCCCTGCCAAACGTAAGTCCAACCGTTGTTGAGAGAGATGAGCGAATCGGCGGTTGGACCAGTGACGAGCACTTTCGCAGTTTTTGATAACGGCAGGATGTTGTCGGTGTTCTTCAACAACGTCAGCGACTCGCGCGCCGCTTCCAGACTCACCTGTCTCGATTCCGGCAGCGCAAACGTCGCTTTCAACGCGTGATCGGAAACGGGCTTCTCAAACAAACCCAACTCAAACTTCACGCGCAGGATGCGTCGTACCGCTTCGTCAATTCGCGACTGCGGAACCGCGCCTTCCTTCGCCAGTGCGATCAGGTGATCGGCGAAACTGTAGTCCAGCGGCACCATGCTCATGTCGATGCCCGCCATGACGGCCATGCGTGTCGCTTCTTTTTCGGTGGCGGCGATGCGCCAGGTCGTCACGAGTTTCTTGATGTCTTCCCAGTCGGAGACGACGAAGCCTTTGAAGCCGAGCTCGTTGCGCAGGATGGTCGTCAGAATGTGATGGTTGACGTGTCCGGGCACGCCGTTGATCTCGCCGGAGTTGATCATGATCGTGCGAGCGCCGGCTTTGACTGCCGAGTCGAACGTCGGCAGGAAGTACTCGCGCAGGTAGTTCTCGGGAATCCACGCCGGTGTTCGATCACGTCCGGTGAGCGGAAAACTGTAACCCATGTAGTGTTTCAAACTCGACGCGACGCGGTCCTGTGAAGCGACGTCCGTTCCTTCAAGACCACGCACGAAAGCGACACCCATCACTTTCGCCAGATAAGGATCTTCGCCGAACGTTTCCCAGAAGCGCGGCCAGAGCGGATTGCGGCCGAGGTCGAGCACGGGCGAGAAGCTCCACGGAATTGCGGCAGCGCGCGTTTCCATCGCCGTGATCTCCGCGGCGCGTTTCATCAGTTCGGGATTGAACGTTGCGGCCATGCCGATCTCTTGTGGAAAGAGTGTCGCGCCCTGGACGTAGTTCGCGCCGTGAATCGAGTCGATGCCGTAGATGACAGGGATGCGGAGTCGGGTCTTGTTGGCGGCGGCCTGGATCTGGTTGATGATCTCGTGCCAACGTTCGACGGTCAGCGCCTGGTCTGAAACGTTCAGGATCGATCCGACGCCGTATTTGGAGATGGCTTTCTCGAGCTTGGCGGGATCGATTTGGATCTCCTGGTCTCGGCCGTTGGCGATCATGCCGATGGCGAGCTGGGTCATCTGCCCGACTTTCTCTTCGAGCGTCATGCGCTTGAGCAAGTCTTCGATTCTCTGCGTGTTATCGCGTTCGGGGCCGGATCGCAGATTGCGCTGATAGAAGTCGTCGCTATCGAGGAGGTCGGTTTGCGCCTGAATAGCGATTTGGGTTTGGAGAACGAAGGATAGTGAAAGACTGACGGCCCAAAGGGCGCGCATGAAATTTCCCATCTATTTGCTTTCCTCGGGTAGGTTTATGGAAACGCGGGCGTATTTTCTTCTATTCAGCCGGACTTTTCAATGGTCATCGAACAAAGATCGGTCCTAAATCCGCTTAGGATTGCCTTAATCCGTGTTACCGGAACTTCAGGCAGACCGGCACCGGCACCTCCGCCACCTGTCCTGACAGTTGAAGACGCCCGGTTCCGGGATCGATCTTGAAAACGACGACGTTGTCCGTGTGTTGGTTGGCGACCAGCAGAAACCTTCCTGCCGGATCGATGACGAAGTTTCGCGGCCATTTACCTTCCGTCGAAACGTGTTCGACGAGCGTGGGCTTGCCTGTTCGCGCGTCGAGAGCGAACACGACGATGCTGTTGTGGCCGCGATTTGATCCGTACAGAAACTTTCCGGAAGGAGAGACGTGGACGTCCGCGCAGTAACTGGTGCCGGAGAATCCTGTCGGGAGCGTTGAGACTGTATCGACGGTGGTGAGTGTGCCGGCGTTGTACTTGAGTGTGGTCAGAGTGGAGTCGAGCTCGTTGATCACGTAAACGAACCGGCCGTTGGGATGCAGCGTCAGGTGACGTGGACCAGCGCCTGCTTTCAGCGACGCGGATGGCTGCCTCGCCGGCAGAAGTTCGTGCAGCGAAGGACTGAAGCTATAGATCATCACCTTGTCGATGCCGAGATCCGCGGCGAGCGCATATCGCTCGGAGGCGTCGAGGATGATGCAGTGTGCGTGTGGTCCATTCTGTTGCTCTTTGATGCCTTTGCCTTCGTGGCGTTTGATATCGGCGGCGGGTTCGAGAGTGCCGTCACTGCGGATCGGCAACAGCGCCAGGTTTCCGCCGGTGTAGTTTGCCACCAGCAGACTGCTGCGCCGTCGATCGACTGTGAGATGACACGGATCGGCGCCCATCGATGCTTGCTGATTCAAAAACTTGAGCTTCCCGGTTGCGTCTATCGCATACGAGCTCACCGCGCCACTGGCCTTTCCCTCGAACTGGTTGACTTCGTTGACGGCGTATAAGAAGCGCCTGCTGCGATCGAGCGTGAGAAACGACGGGTTCTCTGACTTGATCGAACTGAACTTCTTCAACTCACCCGTCTCGCTATTCATGCGATACACGTAAATCCCCTCGCTGGTGGTAGAGGTGTACGTGCCGATATAAAGAGTCAGTTCGCGCGACGCACGGGCAAACGCGGTGTCACGAAAAACGACCGCGCCCATCGTCGCCAGCCCCCCAGTTCTCAAAAACCGGCGGCGGGAAAAGTTGTGTTTGTTCAAACTGAGGGACTCCTCGACTGGGTTCGACTTGCTCAGAACGGGCGATTCTTCTAGACGACTTCCAACCAAAAAGCAAGGCCCCGGACGAAGAACATCCGGGGCCTTGCTTACCGTTGAACGGTTAGGGGGATCTTAGTTTCCGCGGGCGGTCAGAATGATCTCTTCGCGCTGCGCGAGGAGTTTCTCGCCGAGATTCCGTTCGCGATCCGACGGCTGCAACTCGCGGCCGGTGTTGCCGCCGGCGGTCCAGAAGGCCGTCAGGAAGTAGTAGTTCTCGTAGCGATGAAACACGAGTTTCGTGTCCTGCTGGGTTTCATTCGCGCGCATCGGAACCGTCAAGAAAACCTTGCGCGTCGCGCCGGTGTTCTTGCTGGTGATGGTCCAGATGGTGTCTGAGTCACGCTTGTTCCGCTCGATGATGTACTTGCCGGCACTCATCGACTTGTCGCCGACGATGAAGTCGAAGGGGATGTTGACCACTGTCTGGCGGTCAGATTGGGCGAATACGGATACGGATGAGACCGTTAAAAGTAAGAAAAATATAGAAAGGGCGAAGGCCCGACGTGGGATGTTCATGGTGCTCTCCTTAAGGCACTTTCAAAAAGTTCTCGGCCAGCACTATGCTGCCGGTTCACTCTGATAACGCGCTAAAGGAGCGAAAAGCGGGCCACCCCGGGCTGAATTATTTCTGTAGCAGCTTGCTGAGCTCGCGCCAGGTGATCAGTTTGATCTTCTGTTCCTGCAACAGTTGGCGGAATGCATCACTGGTGAAATATTCGAAATCACGCTGCCGCCACGCAGCGCCCCAATCGGGATGATCGACCGTCGCGCCGCGCATCTCGCCGTCGTCATAAGCCAGGTGAATGACGATTTCGGTCACGCCCGGTTCCAGTTTCCTGATCGCGTCAGAATAGAATTGCGCCCAGTCTTTCGGCGCTACGGTGGCATTGACGTCGAGGACGCGGTCGATGAACACGTCGTCAGGATTCAACGTCGACGGAAGAAAATCAGCTCGCGCGAACCATGACTTCGCGACTCGCACCGGCAGCTTGTACTCACGCGCCACACGCAGAAACACTTCGAACAGCGCTTTGCTCTGATAAAGCGTACCCATGTGCGAATCGAGATGCGTAGGTTGAATGCCAAACGCGCGCGCACGTTCGATCTGCGCGCGAATCTCCATCTCGACCTCTTTCGGATCCGCACGTGACGCGGCATCGGCCTCAGTCAAATGGAAGTATCCATTCTTGTCGAGCAGGGAACTGACGCGATCTTTCGACGTCACCGGCCCCCAGCGAAACGACGTCCACTCGCTCGTCAACGTAAGATGTAAACCCAGATCGGCCTGCGGATTGGCGCGAGCATACGTAGCGATTTCCGAGAACCACGGGCAGGGAACCATGATGCTCCCGGAGTTCACCAGACCGCTTTCGAACGCCTTGATCGTCGCGGCGTTCACGGAATGCGTCATTCCGAGGTCGTCGGCATGGACGATCAGGAGTTTCGCGTCTTTCGGATAGCCGAGCCGTTCGGCAAGACTGCGGTTTTGAGCGGACGCGCCGGGCACGAACCAGAGCACGACGGCGCAGAAGCAGAGGACTGCAAAGATTTTCAGTTTCATAGCGGGCACAGATAGTACAATTAAGTCTCGTTTAAAAACAGATGAAACCACTCAAGATCGGAATCACCGGCGTTCGCGGCATTGTGGGTCAGACGTTCACGCCTGAGCTCGCCGTCCAGTTTGCGCAGGCGTTCGGCTCGTATCTCGACGGCGGCCGGATCCTGGTTTGTCGCGACACGCGGCCTTCGGGCCCGATGATTCGCTCCGCGGTCCTGGCGGGACTGCTCGCCACGGGCTGCGAGGTCGTCGATCTCGGCGTCAGTCCAACGCCGAGCATGCAGATCGCCGTTAAAGCTCTGAAAGCGGACGGCGGGATCGCGATCACCGCCGGACACAACCCGGCGGCGTGGAACGCGTTGAAGTTCGTTCGCGGCGACGGCGTTTATCTCAATTCCACGCAGGCTGAAGAGTTACTCGACATTTATCACCAGGGCGAGTTTGCGAAGGCGAAGTGGGACACGATCAAGCAGACGGTTCAGCAAGCGGACCCGATTCCGCACCACATCGAGGTACTGAACAAGGCGTTCGCCTTCGAAACTCAGAAGTTAAAAAAACTGGTCGTCGCGATCGATTGCTGCAACGGCGCGTGTTCGTTGATGACGCCGAAGTGGCTCGAGTCGTTAGGCTGCGAAGTGCTCGCGGTGAACGACGATCCGAACGGCGAGTTTCCGCACCTACCTGAACCAAAGGCGGAGACGATGGCCCAACTTAGTGCGGTTGTAAAAGCCGGTCGTGCGGATATAGGCTTCGCCCAGGACGCGGACGGCGAGCGACTCGGTATCGTCACCGAGAATGGACAACGGCTTTCAGAAGAAATGACGCTCGCGCTCGCGTCGCTCATCCGTCTTAAGGAAAGCACTGGCACGATAGTCACCAACATTTCAACGACTGGAGCGATCGATCTGATAGCCGATCGTTTTGGTGGCGCCGTAGTACGTACGCCCGTTGGACAGGCTTACATTTCCGAAGCGATGATCGAGCACAACGGTTTGCTTGGCGGCGAGGGCAGCGGCGGCATCACGGTTCCGGAAGTTCAGTTAACTCATGACAGCGCGGCCGCGATTGGACTGATTCTGAGTCACCTGTCGCGAACTGGTAAACGCGTTTCGGAATTAGTCGAACAGTTGCCCCGGCTGACGATCTTGAAACACAACATCGCCGTCGAACCGAATCGTCTTTACTCGATCCTGCAAGACTTTCGTGCGGCAGTCGAAAGCGAGAACCTTCAGATTGACACGACAGACGGTTTGAAAGTGGCATCGCTGAAGAGTGGGCCGAGCGGTTGGGTACACGTACGTGGTTCGAATACCGAATCGATCATTCGCATCATCGTTGAAAGCGAGACTGCGGCAGACGCGTCCCAACTGCTCGACTGGGTACGCGATAGGCTCTGAAGTTTAAAAAAGCATGAGAGCGATACCGACTCTCAAAATCAGCATCTCGGGAGTGCGCGGAGTCATCGGCGATTCGTTGACGCCTTCGCTGTTGACTCGTTTCGCGCAAGCGTTCGGCACACACACGGGCGCAGGCACGATCGTCATCGGTCGCGATCCGCGGACCTCGGGAGAGATGGTCAAGCACGCTGTGATCGCGGGCGTGTTGTCGAGCGGCAGCCGCGTCGTCGATCTCGGCATTTGCCCGGTGCCGACGGTGCAGTTGCAGGTGCGGCAACGACACGCGCACGGCGGGATCGCGATAACGGCGAGCCACAATCCGGCGGAGTGGAACGCGCTGAAGTTTATCGGCCCGGCAGGTCTGTTTCTCGACGCCGGCCAGGCTCGCGAGCTGCTCGACATCTACCACCAGGGCGAATACACGAAGGTCACCGGCGGTGAGATCCGAACCGTCGACGAAGTTGAAGGCGCAACGGACCAACACATCAAAGCCATCATCGACGTGCTTGGTCCACTGCCGAAAACAGCGAAACCGCTTCGCGTCGTGCTCGACTCGTGCAACGGCGCAGGCTCGCTGGTTGGTCCAAAGCTGCTCGAAGCGCTTGGCGCGGAAGTGATTGCGATCAACGTCACTCCCGACGGTTCGTTTCCGCGTGCCGCTGAGCCCGTCCCCGAAAACCTTGGCGACCTCTGCGCGGCCGTGAAGGAACACAACGCAGACATCGGTTTCGCACAGGACATGGACGCCGATCGGCTCGCCATCGTTTCCGAACACGGCGAGCCCATCGGCGAAGACTACACGCTTGTACTTGCCGCGCTGTACGTCCTGAAACGACAACCCGGCCCGCTGGTCGCAAACTTATCGACGACGTCGGCTCTCGACGACATTGCGAAACAGTTCGACTGCCCGATTTTCCGAACGAAAATCGGCGAAGTAAACGTCACCGACGGCATGCGCCAGCACAACGCGGTGATCGGCGGCGAAGGCAACGGCGGCGTCATTTACCCGCGCATCAACTTCGCCCGCGACAGTTTGGTCGGCATGGCGCTGGTGCTTCACCTGCTCGCCGAATCAGGCAAGAGCGTCAGCGAATTGCTCGACACTTTTCCACGTTACAGCATCGTCAAAGAAAAAATGGAGTGTTCGTCGCAGCGCATCCCCAGTGTGCTCAGAATGCTTCGACAGGAGTATGCAAATTTCCCGATCGACTCGCGCGACGGCGTGAAAGTAACGATGCCGGAGGGTTGGTTCCTGGTGCGCGGCTCAAACACCGAACCGATCATTCGCGTCGTTGCGGAAGCGAGGTCGCAAAAAACGGCCGGCGAAATTGTCTCTAAGGTATACGAGCAAGTAACAAGCTGGGTCGCGTCTTAGAGTACGTCTATTAAAGCCTCCTAAAAGAAGGGAACTCGACATGAGATCTGCGCTGGCAGTTCCGATCCTGATTTTTGCGCTTTCGAGCCTGGTGGCTGGTCAGCAGTCTGCAAAAGCGACTCTTACGGGAACTATCACCGATCCGAATGGAGCCGTCGTGCCCGGCGTGAACATCACTGCAACGCACACTGCCACCGGCGTTCGACGTGAAGCTATAACCAATAGTGAGGGTTTGTACGTGCTCGCGGATCTTCCTCCCGGCGATTACGAACTCACCGTGCAGGCGCAGGGATTCATTAAGAAAACTACGAAGGTGCCCGTGCCGTTGAAGGTGGGGCAAAACGTGACGCTGAACGTTGGACTCGAGATCGGTTTGACTGAAACGACGTTCGTCGACCTCTACGCCGGTCAACCGTTCATCGATCAACGCGACTCCGTCGTTCAGAGCGTCGTCGAGTCGCGGGAAGTCGAAAACCTGCCTCTCAACGGCCGAAACTTTCTCGAGCTCGCTCTGTTGATTCCCGGAAATACGCTCGCGCCGAATTTCGATCCAACGAAGACGAACACCGTCGTCATCTCTTCCGCCGGACAACTCGGCCGCGGCGGCAACGTGACTGTAGACGGCGCCGACAACAACGACGACGTCGTGGGCGGCGCGGTGCAGAACATCTCACAAGACGCGATCAAGGAGTTTCAGATCGCGACGAACCGCTTTTCAGCGCAGATGGGACGATCGGGATCGTCCGTTATCAACGTCATCACGAAGTCAGGCACTAACGAGTTGCACGGATCGGGTTCCGTCTACTTCCGCGATTCCAGCTTGCAAGGGCTGCCCGCGACTTTCGATCGCACGCTCGGTGAGGAGGCGCCTTTTGATCGGCAGCAATATGCATTCACGCTCGGCGGGCCAATCAAGAAAGAACGCGCGTGGTTCTTCGGTTCCTTTGAATACCGTAACCAGGATGGCGTCGTGCTCGTCGGGGCGCGCGACACGGCGACGCGATCGATCGTTCGCGGCTTCGCGCCGTCGCCTTTGGACGACTTTCTGACAACGGAGCGTGTGGATTGGAGCCCGTCACAGGTGGACCACTTCAACTTCCGTTATTCGTTCCAACGCGAGAACGGAATCAACGCCAGCACCCTCGTGCGTTCAATCGGCTCCGCGTCGCAGCGGCAGTCGGGGCTGAACAAGACCCATTCGTTTCTTGCTAACTACTCGCATCTGTTTTCAGCAAACGACATCAACAGTTTCAACTTCGGATTCAGCGACTTTCTCAACGACACGCTGCCGGTGGCGCCCGGTCCGCAGCTCACGTTTCCGAGTATTCAGGACGGCGCTTCGTTTCGTGTTCCGCAACAGACGAAGCAGCGCCGGTTTCAATTCAGCGACACGTTCACGTTTATTCGCGGTAATCACACGTTGTCTGCCGGCGGCGAGATTCAGCGAGTGCAATCAGATCTCGATCTGAAAGTTTTCCAACAGGGCCGCATCGAGCTGATCGAAGACTTTCCCGACTTCGATCGGAATCTCGACGGCCGTGTCGACGATAACGACCTGCTATTTGCGGTGACGCTGCGCAGTGGAGTTCCGGATCGCTCGCTGTTGCTGCCCGACACTGACAATACTTACTTCGCCGCATTCTTCCAGGACGACTGGCGCGTGCTTCCGAACCTGACGCTGAACCTCGGCCTGCGTTACGAGCTCGACACCGACGTCAAGAACGTCAGCCGCACGGATGAGTTGAATCCGCTGATTCTCCCGTTTCTCCGTGGCGACCGAACCCGAGACAAAAACAACTTCGCGCCGCGCGTAGGCTTCAACTTCTCGACGAACAACAACCACACGACGATCCACGGCGGTTATGGCACTTACTACGACCGCGTGACGCTGGAGATTCAGACGCTCGAACGCGGGCTCGACGGGCGCGCGTTGCCGGTTGAAGTGCGCGCGGGAAATCTGTTCTTCATTCCGCCGCAGTTTCTCTTCGATCCGGTCAACGGCGTGTTTCCGCCGGGGGCGCCGACGCTGGCGAACCCGTTCACAGGATTTGTTCTTCCGGGCGCCGGAGCCGGCGGCATCAACATCATCGACAACGACCTTCAGAATCCGACGGTCCATCAGGTGAACGTCGGCGTTCAGCATGAGGTGGGCAGCCAGTTCGTGTTGCGCGGCGACTACATTCATAACGTCGGCACGCACTTCATCATCGGCCGCATAATCGGCACCGTGCCTTTTAATCCGGCCGTCGGTGGACCGGATCTCGTCAAGAACCTCGAGTCGAGTGTCAGAACGAAGTACGACGGGCTGTTGCTGAGTCTCGAGAAACGATTTTCGAATGGATCTCAGTTCCGTGCTTCGTACACGCTGTCGCGTGCGTTGAACTTCGCGAACGACGATCAGATCCCGTTTTCGAATGGTCCGATCGATTCGAGCAACCTTCAGTTGGAGTATGGGCCGACGCCGAACGATCAACGGCATCGTTTCAGTCTCTCGGGCACGTTCTTTCTGCCGTGGGACATGCGTGTTTCGCCGATATTCACGCTGGCTTCGTCAGTGCCGATGGACATCCTGCTGCCTGACGGAAGTTCTCGCGTTTGTGAACTGAAGCGCAACGCGGGCGCGCGGGAGTTTCATACGGGCGCGCAACTGAACGCGGCCCTGGCGCAGATCAATGCAACGGGCGGTTCGCTCTGTCCGAACGCGGATCCGAGCACGGGATTCAAGCCGCGTGTTCCGCTGCCGCTGGTGCGTGACGATCTCGAGTTTGGCGACAGCTTTTCGTCGCTCGATCTGCGCGTCTCGAAGGTTTTCAAGCTCGGCGAGCGCGTGCGTGTCGAACCGATCGCGGAGGTCTTTAATCTGTTCAATGTGACGAACGTGCTCGGCGTTTCGAACGTCAACTATTCCGGGTTCAGCAACGTGCTCGTGCGCGACAGCGGCGATCCGAGCAGTCCGGCCTTCAACCGTTCGTCGAGTTTCGGACAGCCGGTGACGACAGCCGGCGGCGTGTTCGGCTCCGGCGGACCACGCGCCTTTCAATTCGCAGCTCGCATAACTTTTTAGATTAGTGTCGAGCGAACTAAAGCGGCAGATCGGGATTCGGACGGCGACGGCGTTCGTGATTGGCAACGTCATCGCGGTGGGGATCTTTTTGACGCCCGCGGGTATGGCGAAGTCACTTGGCTCGCCGTTGTGGCTGCTGATCGTCTGGCTCGCCATGGGCGCGATGGCGTTGTGCGGCGCGCTCTGTTACGGCGAACTGTCCGCGAGATACCCGGAAGCCGGCGGCGGCTACGTTTATTTGCGCGAGGCGTATGGTCCAGCGGTCGCGTTCATGTACGGCTGGATGGCGTTTCTCGTGATGGATCCTGGGCTGACGGCTGCGCTTGCCGTCGGTCTCGCGACGTACGCCGGCAACGTCGTCGACCTTTCTCCGTGGGGCGCGAAGGCGTTGGCGATCGGGACGATCATCGCGGTCGCGCTGGTAAACGTTCGCGGCGTCAGGCTCGGCGCGTGGTTCGTTCGCGCGCTGATGTTTCTGAAACTCGGCCTGCTCGCTTTTATCTTTCTCTGGGGCGTCGGGTTTCAACTCGGCGACTGGTCCAATTTCACGCCATTCGTCGAGCGCAGCGCGAGCTCTGGTCCATTGATCATGGCGCTGGCTGCCGGCTTTGGCGGCGCGTTCTTTTCATTTGCGGGTTGGTGGGACCTGGGCAAACTCGCCGGCGAAGTACACGATCCGTCGCGGACGTTGCCGCGCGCGCTCAGCTACGGCGTCGTTATCGTCACGATCGTTTACGTTCTCACCAGCTTCGCGTTCGTCTATCTGGTCCCAATCGATCGGGTGACGACGGGCGAGACTTTCGCGGCTCAAGCGGGTGAGGTGTTGTTCGGACGCGCCGGCAGCGTTGTATTTTCACTGGTGGTCGTCGTGGCTGTGTTGGGAAGTCTGGCGACGGTCGTGATGTCGGCGCCGCGCGTCTATTTCGCGATGGCGCGAGACGGATTGTTTATCCGTTCCGTCGCGTCGCTTCATCCGCGATACGGAACGCCCGCCGTCGCGACTGCGCTTCAGGCGGTGCTCGCTTCCGTACTGGTCGCAGTTGGCACGTTCGGCAAGATCGTTTCATACTTCATCTTCGTCGTCATCGTCTTTATTGCGTTGACCGTGATCGCGTTGTTCAAACTGCGCCGCGAAACGTCGAGCCGCGGAGGCTTTCTCACGCCGGGTTATCCGGTTACGCCGGTGATCTTTCTGCTGATGCTGGTGATCATGTTGGTTCTTTTGGCGGTTGGCAGTCCTAAAGAGGCGTTCTCGGGAGTTGGCGTCGTGTTGCTTGGCTTGCCTGTTTACTTGTTTCTATTTCGTAAGGAAGGATTACGTTAAATGACCTGGATCAAGACCGTTTCCCCTGCTGAAAGCGAGGAGGTGCGCAAGGCCGTCGAGGGCCAACGCGACCTTTATCCGATCGAGTACGCGACGCCAGTGCATCCGACCGCGGACGGCGAGACGGCGGGCATCGTGGCCTCGCACAGTTTGATTCCGCAGGCGCTCTTTCACGCGTTCGCGACTTTCGGTTCGCTGATGTCTCCCAATCTGCCGCTGACGAGAGCGCAGCACGAGATGATTACGACGGTGGTGTCGGTCACCAACCGTTGTCATTATTGAATCGAGTCACACGCAGAGTTTCTGCGTCGCGTAACCCTGGATTCATCGCTCGTGGCCGCGCTGGAAGAGGACTACCGCACCGCGCCAATCTCTGAACAGGATCGGGCGATGCTCGACTACGTTGTACAAATCACCCGCGATGCCACGCGCATCTCGCCCGCCGATCACGATCGCTTGCGCTCGTTTGGTTTCGACGATAGAGGTATACTTCAAATCACGTTAATCGCCTCGTGGTTCAATTACATCAATCGCGTTGCTGACGCTCTGGGAGTAGGCAGGGACTAGTGAAGTTTTTCGTCGTCTCTGTTTTTGTGTTGTTGCTTGCCGTGCCGTGTCTGGCGCAGAGCGACGATGTCGTGCGGGTCAAGTCGAACCTCGTCAACATCGACGTCCTGGTGAAAGACAAGAAGGGCAAGTACGTTGAGGATCTGAAAGCCGACGACTTCACGATCTACGAAAACGGAGTGCAGCAGAAGATCGAGTTCTTCGATGCGCCGCTCGCCGGTACGAAACCGGCAGTCCCGAAGACGGCCGCCGCCGGCTCTACACCGGACGAACCGTCCGGACCTCCGGCCGCCGCCCGCAACTACGTCGCGCTGGTCCTCGACTCACAGACGACGGACATCTCCAATCTGAAGCGCGTCCGCGACGGAATGATCGAGTACGCTCGCGAGCAGCTAACCGACGCCGACATCGTCGCGTTGCTCTCGGTGACGAACGACTTGCGTTTGATTCAGCAGTTCACTCAGGACAAGAACCAAATCATCGCCGCTCTCGAAAAACTCGGCTCGGCTAACGCCGCGAAAAACCTCGAACAAGCAAACCTCAGCGAAAACATTGACAGGTTGCGCCAGGAGTTGAACGACGCGAACAGCTCGCCGATCAGTCAAGTCTCGAGTCCGGGCCAGGGGGCTCAGGCCGCGAGGTTGATGATCCTGCGGACGACGCTGGCGCAGTTCCTTAAGTTGCGGACAGCGCTGAGTATGCAGCAGTCGCGGCCGATACTAGCCGCGCTCGCCGCGATATGCGAAGGACTGCGTTCGATTCCCGGAAAGAAGACGCTGGTCCTGTTTTCACAGGGCTTCGTCACTCCCGCGACGCTCGATTGGCAAGTACAAAGCACGATCGATCTCGCGAACCGCGCGAATGTCGCGATCTACATTATCGACTCCGCCGGGCTTCGAGCCGGCGCACCGGCGTCGGGCGCGCTGGTGCCGAGCTCGCCACTGGCTGGGATCTCGGGCATCACGAATCAGGAGCAGCGCATCAGGGCCGTCGGCGGCGAGACTGTTTTTGATAACTCGAGGCAGGAAGGTCTGAGCCGCGAGTCGGACATTCTGTATCGACTCTCCGGCGACACTGGCGGCAGGTTTTTGAAGGGAAGCAACGACATCGGACAGGGGCTCGAACGAATCAACGAGGAGATTCAGTCGCGCTACACGCTTGCGTATCGCAGCACGAATCAGGACTTCGATAGCTCGTTTCGCAAGGTGAAGATCGAAGTGCGGCGCCCTGATGCGCAGATCATTTCGCGCTCGGGATACTACGCGATTCCGCCGGAAGAGATCGTGCTGTTGTCGCCGGCTGATAAGAAGATGCTCGATACGTTTTCTGCGGTTGAGTCGAACCCGGGTTTTCCTGTGTCAGTTTCGTTGAGCGCGTTCAGAGGGCAGGGCGGGATGTACACGGTGCCGCTCGCGATCGAACTGCCGCCCGACGCCGTGCAATTCGATCGCAAAGGGGACAAGCGTTCGCTTCAGTTGGAAGTGCTTGGGGTGTTGAAGGCGACGCCGGACAAGGTGCTGTCGAGGCTCGGGGGAAATTTCGACGTGGCTCTCTCTGCTGCTGATTACAACTCGATCGTCAGTAACAACATTTTCTATCGGCAGGATCTGCAACTCACTCCCGGCGAGTACACGATCGATCTGATCGTTAAGGATCGGCGGTCGGGGAAGTTGAGTGCGAAAAGGGAGCAGATTGTTTTGCCGGATCCGGATTCGGAGTTTGCGACGACGGGGTTGGTGTTGAGTCGCTACGTTGCGGCGGTGACGCCTCAGGTCACGGATTCGCCTGACGTTTTCACTTATCGAAACACGGCGATACGGCCGTCGGCGGCGCGGCAGTTTCGCGCGACAGATAATCTTGTGATGTATCTTGCGGTTTACAATGCGGTGAACAGTCCTGACACTGGGAAGCCGATGGTGCGAGTGACGGCGCGGTTGATGAAAGACGGGCAGCCGGTGACGAAGCCGTTCGATTTTGTGCTTAGTGACGTCGAGAACAAGCCGGTGCCGCACCTCACCTTCGCCGAGTACATTCGTCTCAGCGGAATGCCTCCGGGAAACTACACGGTCACGATCGAAGCGAAAGACATGGTCAGTAAAAAACTCATCAAACGGGAATCCTCATTCACCCTCGTTCCGTAGATCCGCCAAATTTCCATCATCCGTGCTGCTGGTATGTGACTCTCGCTTGCGGGGGACATATCAAAAAATACGGATTTCAATCGTTCAAAGGATCGTCTCCCAGGTCCACCCGGACCGATAACTCATTCGGGTCGCGAAAGACGACGTCATATTTTTTCCCCTTCTTCTTCTCATCCGCAAAGAACTCGTCGAG
>DASRIM010000095.1:0-7536 GCA_035649995.1 Pyrinomonadaceae bacterium
AGCATTCCGGCGGTCGACGACTCGTTCGGCGTGAAAATACCCTGCACTTCGTCGCCGAACCGGTTTAGTAAATTCTCCGACGCGCGCTTGGCGGTGTCGCGCGTCGCGCCCGCGTATTGATCCGTCGAGACAAGCTCGATCTCGGGAAACTTCGCTTTGATCTGTTCGATGAAACCAGTTTCACGCTCGGTGGTGCTGGCGGAACCTTCAGCGTAGCGCAGGACCAGGACCTTGCCTTTGCCGTTGAGCAGTTGGCCCATGCGATCGGCGGCGAGCGATCCGCCCTTGCGATTGTCGGTGGCGACGAAGCTGACGATCTCGTCCGACTCCAAACCGGAATCGATGATCACCGTCGGAACGCCTGCGCGTTTCGCATCGGCAACGGGACGAACGAGCGCGCGATTGTCGAGCGGCGCCAGCACGATGCCGCTTACGCCCTGCGCGGCGAAACCTTCGACGACCTGTATCTGCTGTTCGCGATCGTCTTCACGCAGCGGGCCCTTCCAGATGACTTCTACCTGCGTCCCCTGCGCGGCGAGCTCCTGCGCGGCTTTGTTGCTGCCGGCGTGGATGCTCTTCCAAAACTCGTGCGTCGTGCCTTTCGGAATCACCGCGATCGTTAGCTTCTTCTTGTCAGTGGTTGCTGTTGTGCAACCGATCAGGATTACGGATAACACGAATAGAAATGCGATTCTAATCATTTGTTTCCTCGACGACTGGATTTCCTAAACCTCCCATACCTTCGATCAGCACCTCCATGTGGTCGCCCGCTTTCAGAAACACCGGCGGGTTTCGCGCGAACCCGACTCCGGGCGGCGTGCCCGTGGCGATCACGTCGCCGGGCTCGAGCGTGATGCTCTCGGAAAGAAACTCGATCAACCGCGGCACGCCGAAGATCAGTTGATCCGTGTTTGAGTCCTGCATCGTCTGGCCGTTCAGTATCAACTTGATCGACAGCTTGTGCGGATCCGGAATCATGTCTTTGGTGACGATCGTTTGGCCCATCGGCGCGAAGGTGTCGCACGACTTTCCGCGTTGCCACTGGCCGTCGGCAAACTGGAAATCACGCGCACTGACGTCGTTGAAAGCCGTGTAGCCCAGCACGTAATCAAGGGCACGATCGGCAGAGACGTTTTTCGCGCGCCGTCCGATTACGACGGCGAGCTCCGCTTCGTAATCGACCTGTTTGCTCGTGCGAGGCAGGACGACGGGCTCGCCGGGCGCGATCACCGAGCTGGAGAACTTCGAAAAGACGACCGGGTTTTCCGGTATCGGCATCTTGCTCTCGGCGGCGTGGTCCCGGTAATTCAGCCCGATGCAGATCAGCTTTCCCGGACGCGGGACGGGCGCGAACCAGTACGCGTCGCTGCTTGGGACCAACCAGCCTCTTTCCTTTGCGCCGGCGAATGCGGCATCGTCCCGAACGATCGTTTCCGCAACGCGGCGCGCTCCCTCGAACCATTGATCGTCCATGTTGTACCACTGGAGCGGGCTCGATGGCTGATCGTCGGCGTCGAACAATTTTTCACAGTCGAGCCGGTAGCCGGTGTCGCGTTCGCCGTCGTGGAGGACGATGCCCATGCGCGGCGCGCGCCAACGTGATTCCTCAGTCGCGAAGGAGATGATGTGCATATTTCATTAGCTCAGTGCGATAACGACGGTCCCTGGTTGACGATGACGTAAAGCTCTTGTGGGCCATGCACGCCGATCGCGAGCGTTAACTCGATATCGGCCGTGCGTGATGGTCCAGTGATGAATGTGACGGCCGGACTGATGTCGCCGTTCTGATGAATGAAAGCAAGTGCTTCCGCTAACGTTTGAAAGATTGACGAAGCGTCGACGATGGCGATATGCACTGGCGGCACAAGCGACGCGAGCCGGTGTTTTTCGCGTGCTGAGTCGAGCACGAGCGTTCCGGTCTCCGCGATCGCGGCCTGCGCGCCGGTAATACCTACGTCGTATTCAAATATTTCCTCGGCGCTTGGCGGCGTATCTGAAACGGCGATTTTTCGCGCTCCAAGATCGGTAATGATTCGTGTTACCGCTTGCGATACGTCTCGCGTAACAATGCAATGACCATTGACAGCCTCGACATTTTCTTTGAACAAATCCACAAGTGATTTTGCAGCCGGCGCCACGACGGACTCTGGAAACACGGGTTTTGGTTGATCGTCAGGCGGGCTCGCCGCGAGGTGTTTGCGAATCGAGCTTAAAATGGTTTCTCTACTGTCCATACTTCGTCTTCCAGAGATCGCGAAAACTCTGACGCTCGATCGGGCGCAGATCGCGTCCACTAGTCCACGCGCGCGAAAGCGGCATCACGCGCTGCATCATCCGTCCCGCCCGCGAACCGAGTTTGTACAGCGACGGGCTCATCATCACTCTCGCCCATATCTTGAAAACCATTCGCTCCATCGCATTCCCTTTTGGACCGGCCGCGACCTCCGCTCGCAGGTGCAACAACAAACGGGGAATGTCGATCTTCACCGGACAGACTTCACGGCACGCGCCGCACAAACTCGACGCATACGGAAGCTGGGCGGTCTTTTCGATGCCGATGAGTTGCGGCGTGATCACGGCACCGATCGGGCCGGGATAAACGGAACCGTACGCGTGACCGCCGACCTGCTGATACACCGGACACGCATTCAAACACGCGCCGCAGCGAATGCACGCCAGCGACTGCCGCGTGAGCGGATGGGCCAACATGCGCGAGCGGCCGTTGTCGAGTATGACGATGTGCAGCTCTTCCGGTCCTTCATCGCTTGCGTTGCGCTTCGTGCCGGTGATGAACGACTGGTACGTCGTCAATCGCTGGCCGGTGCCTGACCGCGGCAGCAGTTTCAGAAAGACGTCGAGATCCGCGAAGCGCGGGATCACTTTCTCGATCCCCATCACGGCGATGTGAATGCGGGGCAGACTCGTCGTCAACCGAATGTTGCCTTCGTTCTCGACGATCACGATCGTGCCGGTTTCGGCGACGCCGAAGTTGACGCCGCTGATGCCGGCGTCGGCGGCCGCAAAGCGATCGCGCAGCGTGGCGCGCGCGGTGCTGGTCAGTTGCGCGACGTCCTCGGTGGGCGCCATTCCCAGCGTGGCCGTGAACAGTTCGGCAATCTGACCTTTCGTTTTGTGAATCGCGGGCGCGATGATGTGCGACGGCGTTTCGTGTGCGAGCTGAATGATGTACTCGCCGAGATCCGTTTCGACGACCTGCATTCCCGCGGCTTCGAGCGCGTCGTTCAGGTGCGTTTCTTCGGTCGTCATGCTCTTGCTCTTGACGATCGTGCGCGCGTTGCGCTGGCGCGCGAGGCCGCAGATGATCTCGTTTGCTTCGGCAGCGTCGCGCGCCCAGTGGACCACCGCGCCGCGCTTCTCCGCATTGGCCGTAAACGTTTCGAGATAACGATCGAGGTGCAGCAGCACTTCGTCTTTTATCGCGCGCGCTTCGGTGCGCAAGTCTTCCCAGTTGCTGAGACTGCGCGCCGCTTCGAGCCGGCGTTTGCCGAACAGCGACGTCGCATGGCGCAGGGCGCCGCGCAGTTGCGTATCGGCCAGCGCGGCCTTAGCGTTCTCGCCGAACGTTTCGCTGCTCAAATGGTTCATAAATCCGCGTCAATCCGTGGTTCGCGACGCCAGCAGCTCCGCCAAATGCATCACGCGCACCTTCGATCCTTTGCGCGAGAGCCGCCCGCCGATCTGCATCAGGCAGCTCGCATCGCCCGAAACCACGGCCTGCACGCCCGAATGCTCGATCGCTTCGATCTTCTGATCGAGTATCGCCACCGAGATCTCCGGATACTTGACTGAGAACGTGCCGCCGAAACCGCAACACGACTCGGCGTTGTCGACCTCGACAAACTCAGCGCCGCGCACGTTGCGAATCAACGCGCGCGGTTCGCTTTTGACGTTCAGATCGCGCAGACCGTGACACGCGTCATGCCACGTCAGCTTTCCGGTCCAACTCGCGCCCACGTCTTCCTTCTTCAGCACGCGCACCAGGAACGAGCTGAGCTCATGGGTGCGTGAAGCGATGGCCTTCGCGCGTTCAGCCCACTGCGTGTCGCCCGCGAATAGTTCCGGAAAGTGATGGACCATCGCCGTACACGATCCTGAAGGGCTGACGATTGCGTCTGCTTTGCTCTCTTCAAAAATGCGGATGAAGCGTTGCGCCACCTGCCGCGCCTCGTCGCGGTAACCGGTGTTGAAAGCGGGCTGCCCGCAACACGTTTGCCGATCGTCGAATTCGACCTCGCACCCGACGCGCCGCAGCACCTCCACGGTGCTCGTGCCGACGCTGGCCCACATTTGATCGACGAGGCAGGTGACGAATAGCGAAACTTGCATCAATACACAGAGTTAGAGCACGACCACGCCCTTCACGTAATCGGACAAATGAATATCAGTTGATAGCGCAGTCTGCACGTCGTCGAGCGAGTTGTATTCGTGCGTGATCAGCGGCGACACGTCGATCTGGTCTTGTTGAATCAGGTCCAGGGCGCGCGCGTAAACGCTCGGGCGGCCGTCCGGTTCAAATCCTCCCGAGGCGCCGACGCTGCTCACCAGCACCGGCTCGCGAAAGAGAATGTTGTTGAGCACACTCAAGTCAGTCCCGGCGTGGCCATGGCCGTAAAGCAAAACGGTCGCCTGCTTGCAGATTAGCCCGGGAATTGACCGAAACACTTCACCCGCGCCTGACGCTTCGATCAGGTATTCGACGCCTTTGCCGCCAGTGTACTCGCGCACAGCCTCGACGAGATCGCCGGCGGAAGGATCGATGACCTCGTCCGCGCCGAGACGCTTCGCCAGTTCGCGTTTGCGAGCGTTTGGATCGCTAACGAAGAGCGCGCCCTCGTATTGAAGCACCTTCCGCAGATATTGCGTAAACAGGAGTCCAGCCGGACCAGCGCCGCATATTAACACGCTGCGAACACGATATTCCGCTGTGGCAGCGTTAATCGCGTAGCGCGCCCTTGCTTTCGTGGCGAAGTCGGACGAGTGGACGATGCAGCCGAGCGGTTCGGCGAGCGCCGCAACCGAAGGTTTGACGGGCGCAGTGATCGGCAAAGCATTCACCGCGGGAACGGCGATGAACTCCGCCAGTCCGCCCGGCAGGCCCGTGATGCCGTGCTCGCGATAAAACTCGCACTGATGTGAATTCTCGGTGCGGCAGTATTCACACAACACGTCGCGGCGGCGGCTGACGCAGTTCAACCCCTGATCGACGATTACGCGATCGCCGGGATTGAGATCGTGAACAGCGCCGCCTATTTCGTAAATCGCCCCGGTGATTTCGTGACCCAGGATCTGCGGCTGCAACGCGAGCGGGATCTGTTGGCCGTATTCATTCAAGTTGTAGTTTGCGTGGCCGTCGAAGATGTGCGAGTCAGTGCCGCACAGTCCGACCGCCGCGACGCGCACTAACACCTCGTACGGCGAGATCGCCGGCCGCGGCACGTCGCGCACTTCGAGCTGCCGCACGTCGCACAACACACTCGCTTTCATCGAACCGTTCATCCGTTTAAATCTGTGGTATCGAGCGTGCCCGCATCGCGCAAAGTAGCAAAACGATCCATTGTTTCCCGCACACCGATCTCTAGCGGCGTCGATGGAAGGTCGCCGATAAAAGCGCGAATCGCAGCATCGTTTATCGAAGCTGGAATGGGGATTGGCGGGCCACCAAACGTTATCAGATCACTATTGATTAAATCCCTGATGCGATCGACCGTTACCGTCTCGCCGTGCAGATTGAATATGTGCGCCCCTTCCGGATTCGTATCAGCACAGGCGATGAACGCCGCGGCAGTGTCCGCGACGTATTGAAAGTCAGTAGCGCCGCTGAAACGGATGTGAAACGGCCGTCCGAGCACCGCGGCTTTCATGGCTTTCGTCGGATCGCTGGTGAGCCCGAAGTCGCGATTGACTCCGTAAACAGTCAGCGGCCGCAGACCGATGCTCGACACGCCGTGATCGAGAAAGTAAATGCGCGCGTTGCCTTCGTTCGTGCGCTTGAAGACGCCGTAGTGAGTTGACGGTTCACACGCCGCAGTTTCGTCGAGCGCGTCGCCGTCGTCGTTCATACCGTAGACTGCGGCCGAGCTCGCGTAGACCACCGAAGGCAGTGCGTTCTTTCGCGTTGCTTCGAAAACGTTCAGCGTGCCGACGACGTTCACCAGCGCTCCCGTAACCGGGTCGGCTTTGCAAATCGGGACCTGTAGACCAGCCAGATGGATCACGCGCGTCGCTTTCGAATCCGCGAGCGCTTGTTCAACAGCGGCGCCGTCGGTGATGTCGCCAAGAATGAAACGCACCCGCGCGAGTTGATCGTCGTCCATGATGGCGCGCAGGCGTCGTGGGTCGTCGCTGCGATCGAAGACGACGGCGTTGTCGCCGCGCTCCGTCAGGGCTTTGACGATCCACGAACCGATGCATCCCTGCGCGCCGGTGATGAAGTAAGTTGTTGCCATTTAGTTGAGACGGTAAAACGTCCGGGCGTTGTCTGCAAATATCCGGTTGCGATCGTGGTCGTCGAGATCCGACAGAATCTCCTGGAACGACTCCAGGACTCGCGCGTACGACGCCGCTAATAAACAAACCGGGTGATCGCTGCCGAAGATCAGACGCTCCGGCCCAAACAACTCCAGTGCGTGATCGACGTACGGACGCAGATCGTCCGTTTGCCACGAATTCCAGTTTGCCTCCGTCACGAGCCCGGAAAGCTTGCAGTACATGTTTGGATACGCCGCGAGCGGAGCAATCCCTTTCTTCCATTCTTCCAATCCGTGTTCAGCTATCGCTGGTTTCCCAAGATGATCGATCACAAGACGCAGATCGGGACAGCTTTCCGCAACTGTCCGCACGTACGGAAAATGACGCGCGTGAACTAGCAAGTCATAACTCAAACCATGCGCGGCGAGTCTGTTCAAACCCGGGATGACCTGTACCAACCAATCATCCGCGGGCTCACTCTCGACCAGATGCCTGACGCCCTTGAACTTCGGATGAGCGGTTAACTCAAAATCCGCGTTCGTCAGATCAACCCAACCCACCACGCCCGCAATGAACTCATTCGCATCCGCCAACTCCAACAACCAACGCGACTCGGCAACACTATTGCTCGCCTGCACCAACACTGTTTGGCTGACGCCGTTTTCACGAAGCACCGGTTCAAGTTGGGAAGGCAGGTAGTCGCGATAGAGTATCCCGAGATCGCTCGTCATCCAGGGATAATCAAAGCGCCCGACCTGCCAGAAGTGTTGATGCGCATCAATAATCATCAAAACGCTACGCCGTCACATCGCGCGGTTTCTCAGCTCGCTTGCCTTCGTGACTCTGCCGCGGCTCGCCGTCACATTCGAGCTCGAACGTCGTTACGAGCTCCGGCGCCGCCTTCGGCAGTCCCGTCAGGCGAATACGAAAATCGTCCTGCACAAACTTAACCGGTGTGTTGCTCCCGTGCATCTTCACTGCGCTGATCTTGTTCAGCAAGTTCGCGATCACCACCGTCTCGCCGGGCCAGTAGTAGACGTGCGCGTA
>DASRIM010000096.1:0-4887 GCA_035649995.1 Pyrinomonadaceae bacterium
ATAACTCGACTGCGATTCCGAATCGTCGATATCAGTACGATTTCGACGCCCGGAGGAATTGCTGATATGAGGGCGTTGACATCCACGGACGTGGTTGTTACCGGAATCACAGATTCGGGTACCTGCGCGGCTGCGGGAACCACTCCACCATGTTCGGTGACAGTGTTCGGAACTACGCTCGAGCAACCACCTACGCAAGCTATAGGTGGCGGTCATAACAGCAGCATGAGCGCAGGAACGATAACGCTGGCGACACCGTTAGCAAATGGAGCGAGCATCAACCTGCAATTCCTGTTGGGAGTGCAGCAGACCGGCTCCTTCAAGTTCTTCATCAATGTCGAAGCGTTACCGTAGCCAGGATTTAAGGATTAGGCAGGATTAGTAGGATTGAAATCTTATTAATCCTGCTAAATCCTGTAATCCTGTCTAACCTTTGACGGAGAGTGGCTCGGGTTCTGGCTGGCTTCGCCCGCGTGCGGACTCCGGAATCATCGGCGGTGGATTGGCGACGAGTACTTCGAGCGCGGCGTCGATAACCTCACCGATTCCCGAAACAAACACGAGCTGAAGATCCTTCTTCACGTCGTCGGGAATGTCGTCGACGTCAGCTTCGTTGCGACTCGGCAGGATGATCCGCTTGATGCCCGCGCGGTGCGCCGCGAGCACTTTCTCTTTCACTCCTCCAATCGGAAACACGAGTCCGGAGAGCGTGATCTCACCCGTCATCGCGGTGTCTGGTCTGACGCGCCGCCCCGTGTACAACGACGCCAGCGCTGACGTGATTGTGACGCCTGCGCTTGGTCCATCTTTGGGAATCGCTCCCGCAGGCACGTGCAGGTGTACTCCGAAGTCTTTAAAAATCTCCGGCTCGATCCCAAATTCCGCGGCGTGCGACCACAGGTACGACTGCGCCGCGCGCGCCGACTCCTGCATCACCTCGCCGAGTTGTCCCGTGATCGTCAGACCTCGACCGCCAGGAAGCAACGTGGCTTCGATGAACAGAACTTCGCCGCCCATCTCGGTCCATGCCATTCCGGTCGCCACGCCCGCAGGTAACTCCTTGCGCGCTTGTTCCGGATAGAACCGCGGTGGTCCAAGGTACTCGCGCACTTCTGCGGCAGTGACTGTGACCGTCTCAGCCTCGGCCTGCGCGATCTTTAACGCGACTTTGCGCGCGACGCTGCCAATGTTTCTTTCCATTTGGCGCACGCCTGCCTCGCGTGTGTAGCGCGCTGCGATCAGCTCAACTGCGTCGTCGGTGATTTTTAGTTGTGCGCTATTGAGCCCGTTCTCGGTGGTCTGTCGTGGTATCAGGTAGCGTTTCGCGATCTCGAGTTTTTCGCGATCGCTGTAACCAGCCAGACTGATGATCTCCATGCGGTCGCGCAACGGCGGCGGAATTGGAGCAAGCTGGTTCGCCGTGGCGATGAAAAACACCTTCGACAGATCGAACGGCAGATCGAGATAATGATCGCGGAATGAATTGTTCTGTTGCGGATCGAGAATCTCGAGTAGTGCCGCTGCCGGATCGCCGCGATAGTCGTTTCCGAGTTTGTCGATCTCATCCAGCATTAACACCGGATTGTTTACTCCGGCGCGGCGAATTGACTGGATGATGCGTCCCGGCATCGCGCCGATGTACGTGCGTCGATGTCCGCGTAGTTCGGCTTCGTCGCGCACGCCACCAAGTGACATTCGTTCGAACTGCCGTCCCAACGCACGCGCAATGGACCTGCCCAGCGACGTTTTGCCGACTCCAGGTGGACCAACGAACAGCAGTATCGGGCTCTTCGTGTCCGGTCTGAGTTTTATTACTGCAAGAAACTCGAGGATACGTTCCTTTACGTCTTCGAGTCCGTAGTGATCTTCGTCGAGAATCCGGCGCGCTTCATCAAGTTCGAGCTTATCTTCTGAGGACTTTAACCACGGCAGCTCGAGAATAAACTCGAGATACGTGCGGATGACATGATAGTCAGGCGCTGCCGGCGGCAATCGTTGCAGACGTTTCAACTCACGATCGGCTTCGGCGCGAACGTCGTCTGGAAGTTGAGCTTTCTCGAGTCGCTCGCGCAGCAATTCAGTTTCAGCAGCCTCGCCGGTTTCGTCCTCGCCGAGCTCTTTCTGAATGGCGCGCATCTGCTGGCGCAGAACATAGTCGCGCTGAGCCTTGTCCATTTCAGTCTGCGCTTCAGTCGCAATCTTCGACCGCAGTTGCAGTATTTCGAGTTCGCGCGCGAGACTTGTATGCGCGAGACGAACGAGGTCGTCAACAGTGTCGGCCTCCAGCATCTTCTGCTCTTCTTCGACGCCGAGATTGAGAACCGACGCGAGAAAATACGACAGCCGAATCGCATCGACAGAACCCATCACCGCAATTCGAACTTCAGGAGGGATGTTTGGCATTAACGCCATTGCCTCCTGAATCATCTCCTGAACGTTGCGTTTCATCGCCTCGACTGTTTCGGTTTCGACGACCTTAGGATCAGGCAGGATCTCCACCACTGCGCGCAGGAACGGATCTTCCTGCTTCCACTCAATAACTCGAATACGTTCGGTGCCCTGGGCAATGATGCGCATGCCGTTATCGGTGCGCTCCATCCGCTTGATCATCACAAGCGTGCCCACCTCATAAAGGTCAGCAGTCTTTGCGTCAGTGTCGTCAGAAGCTTCGGGCCGGACGGTGATGGTGCCCAATAGCTTTTCGGGCGTGCCAAGAGCGGCTTCAACTGCTGCTAATGAACGCGGTCTGCCGACGCCCAAAGGAACAACAGTCTCGGGGAAGAGCGTGAGGTTTTGCAGGGCCAGCACGGCGACTTCAAACCGTTGGCCTGGCGCTTGATTCGGAGTTCTCAAGGGCTCTTCAGGTGTTACTTCTGTTCCGGTTGGGGGTGTTCCGCCGGCTGGCGGTGTGGTATCAGTCGGTTCCGGCATGAGATTAATCCTGTTCGCTACGCACGTCGATGATCAAAAAACCGTCTCGGTAATCGCGCCGTATGGATGCTCCCTCGATGGGGCTGGGAAACTGTACTGATTTTTCGAAACGGCTGTAGGTGATCTCCATCTGTTGATAGACGAATCCCTCGCGAATGTGGGTGTCCTTGCGGCAGCCGCGAATCAAAAGAGTCGAGTCATGTAATTCGACCTCGAGCTCGTCGTCACAAATACCCGCAAGATCCACCTTCACCACCCAGCCGTCAGAGACCCGGTAGACATCGGCGGCGGGATTCCAGAGCCGGCCAGACGGTACCACCCGCCGATCCAATCGGATCAAAAAATCGCGATTCGTGTTTTGCATGGCAAGAGAATAAAGCAAAAAGAGCCGCAGATCTACGCGGATGAACGCGGATCTGATCCGCGTTTATCTGCGTAAATCCGCGGCAAGTTTTATCCAAAGATCCGATTCCAGAACGACGATCCCTTCGAGATGTCTTCTAAAGCATCTGCGAGTTCACGATCGTTACGAGTTTCGAGTGCGATATCCGCCATCGAGATCATGCCTACCAGGTAACCATGCTCATTCGTTACCGGAATGCGCCGCACCTGTTTGTCTCCCATCTTCCGGATGACTTCGACAACACGATCGTTCGCGTGCAACGTCGTGATGTCAACCGACATGATGTCTTCAGCTCGAGTGCTTGCACAATCCTTGTTTTCGGCAACAGCTCGTATGGCTATGTCGCGGTCGGTGATTAAGCCAATCAGTTTGCCGCGCGCATAATTGCGACCTTCATAGTTTCTTTCGGTTTCACTTCGGCCGTTACCCGACGGCGTGTCGTATTCAACAACCGGAATGACACCGGTGTCTTCCTGTTTCATCATCCGCGCAACTTCGACGAGCATCGAGTCACGTGTGGCGACCGCGAGATCCCGCGTCATGATGTCGCGGCAACGCAACCGTGAACGCTCTGGTTCGCGGCGGTAATCGCGCGACCTTCCAAGATCTCCGCGTATGTCGAATAGCGAGCTACGACCTTCATTGCGAGTGCGCTCGCGATAGTCGCCGTAACGCGGTTCGTCGTACTCATAGTCGGCACGTTCGCCGAATCTGCTACGGTTATAATCAGGCCGCCGTTCAGTATCGAAGTTTCGGCGGTCTCTAAAGGGTTCGTCCCAGGCGCCGAGATTTTCGCGTCTCATGCGCTCCTCGCGGGGATAATAGTCCCTCTCGTCATCCAGCTCGTTTCTGTATTTGGCCATTGCTTCCCTCCTTACCAGGAACTTTAGTTCGGTTGGGGGCTTGGGGTAATACCTTTACATCGTTTCTACCTCTGCAATCAGTTGCACTTTCGAAGTTATATCGAGCGAACCGACCTCGATCGGTGTTGCGACCATATCTCGCGCCGCCTGCCCGGCTTCTAACCGATAGAGCGGTTGCGGAGGTCGCTGTATAAATCCTTCTTCCTGAACCTCGACTACGCGAACGACTCGTCCACCAAGTGCTTGAGCAATCACGCGTGCCTTGCTCAACGCTTCCTGCGTCGCTTCACTGAGCGCCCGATCTTTTGCTTGTCGATCCTGCCGTAGCGTAAAGCCAATGCCTGAGATCTCGTTCGAGCCGGCTTGCGCTGAAGCATCGATGACGGCTCCGACTTTGGTCAGTTCGGCCATGGTGACAGTGATGCTATTGCGTGCTTCGAAGCCGGTGATGGTTGGTGGTTGGTTTTCCTTGTACACCCTCATCGGTTGAAGATTGTAGCCACTCGTTTTTACTTCGGCGCCCGCTCCTGCTGCGGCTTTCAATGCGCGAACGACTGCTTCAGTCTTCGCCGCGTTCTGCTGCTGTGCATCGATTGCACGCCGGCTTTGTGTTACGACGGAGATCGTCACGATGGCCGTGTCTGGTTGGGCTTGAATGACAGAATCGCCGCCGACCATGACGCGCGTGAC
>DASRIM010000097.1:0-15367 GCA_035649995.1 Pyrinomonadaceae bacterium
CTCGCTCTCTATCAGTCCTTTTATCCCAGCATCAGTTTCGATGAGGAAATTCGGCCGGAAGCGTCGCACGTCCCATGTAGCCTGAGGGTTCAATCGTTTCATCATCTCCAGCGACGCCGTCGTTAACGCGTGAATCGGAAACGCGTCGAAGAACGTGCCGCGGGGTGAAGTGAACTCGAGGATTTCGGGCGGCAGCGTCGAGAGATCGGGAACGGGCTCGCCCGGCTCGCGGCTGAACAGCTCGCGCAGATCCGCTTTTGCCCGACCGAACGCCGTCAATGCCGGCAAGGCCGCTCGAAACGGACGATACTGCCGCGCGAGCCGCCCCAACACGCGCGCCGTTCTCGACTTGCGGCGATAGAAGTCTTCGTTACTCGGCGGTTGCAGCGGCCACAGCGAAACGGATCGGCCGAGCAATTCCGAGAGTTGCGCATTCACCTCGGCCGAATCACTGAACACTTCGACGCCCTTCGGAAAATGCATCACGACATGCGGAACCGAACCATTGCCGGCGTCCGCCTGCGGCGGCGGCTCGCGATACCGCGCGTAGCCTTGCATCAGCAGCGGAATGTGTTTTCCATTCGTGATCTCGCCCGTCGTCTCATCGCGTATCGCCCAGCCGCGATCGAGCGGAATCCCGAGCGTGCCCACGCTGCACGCGTCGATCTGTTCGCCGGCCATTGACTTAACCGGGTAACGCCAAATTTGTTTGACCGTTCCGATCCGCATTTCTTATATTCGCAGCCGCTTGCCGTCTCTACTCAGTGTCAAAGTAAAGGAGCCCACGCAAATGTTCAAGGCGTTCTGCGCGTCTCGTAAGAGTGTCATTCTCTGCTTAATTGCTCTGTCCGCGATCTCGATCTCAGTTAACGCTCAGACGCAGCCAGCAAAAGAAGCCGATCTGCTAAAGGCATTTCAGTATCGCAGCATCGGCCCTTATCGCGGCGGGCGTTCGGCGGCGGTTGCCGGCGTTCCGTCGCAGCCATCGGTTTTTTACTACGGCGCGACCGGCGGCGGCGTTTGGAAGACGACGGACGGCGGCATCAACTGGGAATCTGTTAGCGATAACTCGGTGTTCGGCACCGGTTCGGTCGGCGCGATCGCGGTCGCCGACTCCGATCCCAACGTCGTTTACGTCGGCATGGGCGAGTCGCCGATTCGCGGCAACGTTTCGCACGGCGACGGAGTTTACAAATCGATGGACGCGGGCAAGACGTGGAAGCGCGTCGGTCTCGAAGACACGCGGCAGATCCCGCGCATTCGCATCCATCCGCGAAATCCGGATCTCGTTTACGTCGCGGCGTTGGGCCACGTCTGGGGGCCGAACGATCAGCGCGGCGTGTTTCGTTCGAAAGACGGCGGCAAGACGTGGGAAAAGGTCCTCGGTCGCGGCAACAAGGCCGGCGCGATCGATCTGGTTCTCGATCCGTCGAACCCAAACGTGATTTACGCGGGCTTCTGGGAAGTTTATCGAAAGCCGTGGACGCTCGAGAGTGGCGGACCGGGAAGCGGCATATTCAAGTCAACCGACGGCGGCGACACCTGGACGGAGCTCACGCGCAATCCCGGCTTGCCCCGCGGAATGGTCGGCAAAGTCGGCATCACTGTTTCGCCTGCAAACCCTGAGCGCGTGTGGGCCATCGTCGAGGCTGAAGACGGCGGCGTGTTTCGTTCAGACAACGCCGGCCGCACGTGGACGAAGGTCAACGAGGAACGCCGGCTTCGGCAGCGCGCATGGTATTACACGCGCATCTACGCTGACACGAAGAACCCCGACACAGTTTACGTTTTGAACGTTCAGTTCCTGCGCTCCAACGACGGTGGACGAACGTACAGCAATATCGCCGTTCCGCACGGCGACAATCACGATCTTTGGATCGCGCCCGACGATCCGAATCGAATGGTCCAGAGCAACGACGGCGGCGCGAACGTTTCGTACAATGGCGGACGCAGTTGGACCGAACAGGATCAACCTACCGCGCAGTTTTATCGCGTCGCGATCGACAACGATTTCCCTTACAACGTCTACGGCGCGCAGCAGGACAACTCAACCGTGCGCATCGCCAGCCGCACCATGGGAAACAGCATCGGCACGAGTGATTGGTACGACGTCGGCGGCGGCGAGTCGGGCTGGATCGCGCCGTCTCCGAAAGACTCGCAGATCGTTTTTGCCGGTTCGTACGGCGGCCTGACGACTCGCCACGACAAACGCACGGGCCAGGAGCGCGACATCAATCCGTATCCGAACAATCCGATGGGTTCCGGCGCGGACGTGTTGAAGTACAGGTTCCAGTGGAACTTCCCGATCCTCTTTTCACCACACGATTCGAACACGCTTTACGTGGCGGCCAACGTCCTCTTCAAGACAACTGACGAAGGCGCGAGCTGGCAGATCATCAGTCCGGACCTCACGCGCAACGACAAATCGAAACAGGGCGCGTCCGGAGGCCCGATCACGAAAGACAACACGAGCGTCGAATACTACGCGACGATCTTTGCGCTGATGGAATCACCGGTCCAGGCGGGCACGATCTGGGCGGGCAGCGACGACGGCCTGGTTCACCTGTCGCGCGACGGCGGCAAGAACTGGTCCAACGTAACTCCGCAGAACAGCATCATGCCGGAATGGATTCAGATCAACTCGCTCGAGGCGTCGCCGCACGATCCGGCGACTGCTTACCTCGCCGGCACGATGTACAAGTGGGACGACAACCGGCCGTATCTCTACAAGACGAGCGACTACGGAAAAACCTGGAAGAAGATCACCAACGGCATTCCCGACACCGCCTTCACGCGCGTCATTCGCGAAGATCCGAACAAACGCGGACTGCTCTACGCGGGAACCGAAACGGGAATGTACGTGTCGTTTGACAACGGCGAGCGCTGGCAGGCGTTTCAACTGAATCTGCCGGTCGTGCCGATCACGGATCTCGCCGTTCACAAGCGCGACAAGGAGCTGGTCGTGGCGACGCAGGGAAGGTCGTTCTGGATTCTCGACGATCTGCCATTGTTGCACCAGATGATCGACGCCGGCGGTTTCGATGCGGTGAAGACGACAAAACTCTTCAAACCCAGGGACAGTTATCGCACACAGGGTGGCGGCGGATTTCCGCTCGGTGCGACCGCGACTGTCGGTCAGAATGCGCCGAACGGCGTAGTTGTCTACTATTCTCTGAAAGCGAAGCCCACGACTGATCTCGAGCTCGAGTTTCTCGACACTGCGGGGAAGACGGTGCAGAAGTTCACGGCGAGGCTGCCGAAGCCGGGCGAACAACCATCCGCCGCGCCGGGCGCTGGTGGCGGCGGCGGTTTCGGTCCTCCGCAAACGCCGCCTCCACCGACCGAACCGGGTCTCAATCGTTTCATCTGGGACACGAGATACGCCGACGCGGTGCGTTTTCCGAACCTGATCCTGTGGGCGGGCGAGATGCGTGGTCCAAAGCTGGCGCCGGGAACATATCAGGTGAGAATGAAAGTCGACGGCCAGACGCTGACGCAGAACTTCGACATCAAATCGGATCCGCGTCTGAATACCACCGCGGCTGATTACGCTAAACAACTCGAATTGGGCCTGAAGATTCGCGACAAGCTGAGCGAGACGCACAACGCCATCATCCAGATTCGCGAAGTGCGACGGCAGGTCGAGGATCTGTTGAAGCGCGTCGCCGGTCAGTCGCAGTACAAAGCCGTGACCGACGCAGGCACGGCGCTGAACAAGAACCTGACGTCAATCGAAGAAGCCCTATACCAGACGAAGAACCAGAGCAATCAGGATCCGCTGAACTACCCGATCCGGCTCAATAACAAACTCGCGGCGCTGGCGGGCGTCGTCGGCAGCGCTGAGACAGCGCCAACGGCGCAGGCGTACGCCGTTTACGACGAAGTCGTCACGCAGATCGATGCGCAACTGCAAAAGCTGGCGCAGATCATGAGCACCGACGTATCCGCGTTCAATAAACTGGTGCGCGATCAAAATATTCCCGCGGTGGTGGTAAAGTAGCGCTCGTGGATCAAAAACCGGTAACCACCAAACGGATCGCGGAAAAAACAGGGGCCACGCTCACCGGAGACGCAGACGTCGTCGTTACGGACGTGAGTCACGACTCGCGTCGCGCAGGCGAGGGAACGTTGTTCGCCGCCGTGTCAGGCGCGGTGTTCGACGCGCACAAGTTTGTGCCGCAAGTGATGTCGCAGGGCGCGGCCGGCGTTTTGTCTGAACGTCCCGCGCCGGAGGACTTCGCCGGCGTCTGGCTCCAGGTTGACGACGTTCGCTGTGCGATGGCCCTCGCCGCGAGCGAAGTCCATCATCATCCTTCACGCGAGCTTCAACTCACCGGCATCACCGGCACCAACGGCAAAACGACGACGGCTTATCTCATCGCGTCCATTCCTGAAGCTGCGGGCGAGCTTGTCGCGATGACGGGAACTGTCGAGTACCGGCTCGGGAAGGAAAGATTCAAAGCCGATCGCACGACGCCGGAAGCGACCGACATGCAGCGGCTTTTGCGAAAAGCCGTCGAGATCGGTTGCCGCACGGCGGTGATGGAGTGCTCGTCGCAGGCGATGGATTTTCATCGTTGTGACGAACTCGAGTTCGCGGTCGCCGTGTTCAGCAATCTCACTCGCGACCACCTCGATTATCACAAGACGATGGAGAACTACTGGTACGCCAAGCAGCGACTGTTTGACGGGCGTCTCGGTACGCGCCCACGCAATTCAGTTATCAACGTGGACGATCCATACGGCGTCGAACTTGCAGCTTCGCTTGAACGCGACGGGCTGAAAGTCATCCGCTATGCCGTGAACGCAGACGCCGACGTGACAGCACACAACGCGGAGTTTTCGCTGACCGGAATGCGCTTTCGACTCACGACTCCGGCAGGCCAGCGGGACTTTCATTCGCCGCTCGTTGGTCCGCCGCACATTTACAACACGCTCGCCGCGGTGGCGAGCGGGCTTGCCCTCGGTTACTCGCTCGACGTGATTTCGAAGGCGCTCGAGAGTTGCACGGGCGCGCCCGGACGTTTCGAGCGCGTCGCGCACGACGGCGACTTCTCCGTCGTCGTCGATTACGCGCACAGCGACGACGCGCTGTTGAACGTCTTGCGCACGGCCCGCCAGGTGGTCCAGGGCAAGATCATCACCGTTTTCGGCTGCGGCGGCGATCGCGATCGGACGAAGCGCGCCCCGATGGGTGAAGCTGCCGGCAGTCTGAGCGACGTCGTGATACTGACGTCAGACAATCCGCGCACCGAAGACCCGGAACAGATCCTGTGCGACGCGGAAGAGGGAATTCGTAAAACAGGGAAGCCGTATCGCAAGATCGCCGATCGCACCGAAGCGATCCACGAGGCGATTTCGGAAGCCCGCAGCGGCGATCTGGTCCTGATTGCCGGTAAAGGCCACGAGGATTATCAGATCATCGGCCGCGAGGTGTTTCACTTCGACGACAAGGAAGTCGCCAGGGCGGCGCTGGCGGCGAGAGGTTAGTTCGTGTTCATTCTTGCGTTGATCCTGGTCGCGTCGTTTGGAACTCCCACAAAGCTTGCGACTCTCAAGAATCCTTCCATCAACGAAAGCAGCGGACTGGTCGCTTCGCGTTCGATGCCGGGCGTGTATTGGACGCATAACGATTCGGGCGATGGCCCATTCATCTATGCGTTCGACGCGACGGGCGAATCGCGCGGCGTCTTTCGCGTGAGCGGCGCGCAGGCGCGCGATTGGGAAGACATGTCGATCGGTCCTGGACCGAGACGCGGCCAGTCATATCTCTACATCGGCGACATCGGAGACAACAACGCAGCACGAGCGGAAATCGTCGTGTATCGCGTCGCCGAACCTAAGCTCACGGCCGCCGACAACGCGTCAACCAAAAAGCAACCGCGAACAACCGCTGCCGCCGAAGCGATTCGCCTGCGCTTTCCCGACGGCAAGCATGACGCCGAAACTCTGCTGGTCCATCCAGTCACCGGCAATCTTTACATCGTGACGAAAGTGATGCTGCGCAACCCGGTCGTGTACGAAGCGGCTGCTCCTTTTAACACAGCGAACGTGATCACGATGACGAAAATTGGCGAGATCAGAGTGCCGAGTCTGCTGGGCGGCGCGCTGACGGGCGGCAGCGTTTCTCCCGACGGCCGGCGCGTCGCGTTTTGCGATTACTTGCAGGCATACGAATTGACACTGCCGGCGTCGAGGAAAAACTTCAACGACATCTGGAAAGAGAAAATGATCTCGTTTCCTTTAGGTCAGCGTGAACAAGGCGAGTCGATTGCTTATCGCGCTGACGGAAACGCGCTGCTGGCCACGAGTGAAGGAAAATCGCCGCCGCTGCTTCAGGTGGAACGTCTTCGGTCCAAAAGCCAGTAAACCGGCAGGCCCAACAGAATCAAACCGAGCCCGATTCCCGTTTGTCGCGGATGGCTCCAGATCGTTTGGATGATCAGCCACGTCGACACGGTGAGGAAGATAATCGGCACGTACGGATAACCCCAGACGCGATACGTCCGATCGGCGTCAGGGTGGTGTTTGCGAAAGATGAAGACCGATGCCGCGACAAGCGCGTAGAACATCGTGAGCGCGAAGATCGCGTAGTCAGTCAGCGTATCGAACGAACCTGACAGCGCAACCACGCAAGCCCAGAACGCGAGCACGATTAGCGATCTCACCGGCACGCGCGTACGCGGCGATACTTCGGCGAGACTCTTGAAGAACAGACCGTCGCGCGCCAGTGCGTACGGCAGTCGAGCTGTTGCGAGTATCGATGCGTGCAGCGCGCCGAATGAAGAGGTCATCATAGCGGCAGCCATCAGCGTGACCACGATCGAGCCCAACAAACGTCTCACCACCTCGGCGGCTACGGAGGACGAAGCCGGAACGCTGGCGATCTCGGTCGGCGTGAGCACGTGGTAGTAGCTGAGGTTCACGAACAGGTACAGGCCCATTACCAGGAACATGCCGCCGATCAGAGCGAGCGGCAGATTGCGTCCGGGGTTCTTCACTTCGCCGGCCATGAACGTGATGTTGTTCCAACCGTCGTAGGCCCACAGAGCGCCGAGCATTCCCGCGGCGAACCCGGCCAAACCGCCGGTTGTCACCGAAACACCTTCGCAAGTTCCGCCCGAGTTGATGAGAGACAAGTTGCCCCAGTCGCCGCCGGAATAGAAGAACGCCCCGAAGCCGACGCCGAGCAAAAGCAAAACTTTCAGTCCGGTTAGAACAGAGGCGACACCGCCGCTGAAACTGACAGCCGCGCAGTTGATGATCGTAGTGATGATGATCGCGCCGAGCGCGACGATTTGAAGACGTGAGAAACTGAAAACGCCTCCCCACGGAAGCGGCACGTCGAAGATCGCGACTTTAAGACCGCCGCCGATCAGATCGTTGAGAAAGATCGCGAAGCCCATTGCGAGCGCCGCGGCGGACGCTGTGCGGGCGATGAAGAATTGCGTCCAGCCGTAGATGAAGCCCCACGGACGTCCGTACGCGTCGCGGATGATGCCGTATTCACCTGCCGCGCGCGGCATCATCGCGAGCAACTCGGCATAAGTCAGCGCGCCGGCGAGTGAAAGCAATCCGGCAAATACCCAGATCGCGAGGGCCTTTCCGGGACTGCCGACGTTACACGTCACGACGCGGGCTTTCAGAAACACGCCGGTGCCGATGATGTTGGCGACGTTGACGGAGATCGCCGCGATCAGTCCAAGACCGCGGATCAGTTGGGTATGTTCAGGTTGCACGGTTTCTATTCGAGGGTCAGTAACCGACGTCGTTCGTGATCAGATCTTCGTAGTTGTCGCGTCGTCGAATCAGATCGACCTTGCCGTTAGTGCGAATCAAAACTGCCGCGGGGAGAGGCCGCCCATTGTAGTGGAACATCTGGGCCAATGAATAGGCGCCGCAGTTGAGCAGCGCCAGGACTTCGCCGGGCGCGACGTTTTCCGGCAGCTTTCGATAATCAGGCAGACGTCCTTCACGCTCGATGTCGAAATAGACGTCGCCCGAATCGCACAATGGACCAGCCACTTTATAGTCGCGCGGGTAAGGCTCGCCCGCGCGCGATGCGGATATCAGGTGGTAGTACCACTTGTAGTTGTTCATCGAGAGCATGATGTTGTAACCGGCGTCGGTAAGCAGCCAAACGTCACCGGTTTCCGGACGGCTCTTGATGTTGCGCACGGTCGTGAGTACGAGGCCTGCGTCGGCGATGACGCTGCGGCCGGGTTCGAGCACGATCGTGACCTGATCGAGAAGATGTTCGGCATCGGCTGCGCGCGCCGCTTCGCGCGCGACTCGCAATGCTTCCTTCAGCACGACGGACGGTTCGAGCTCAGCGCCGAGCATGTCGCGTTCATGTTCCGGAAGCTGGTCCGCCTGCGAACGGTCGCGCAGATAGTTGACCGGAATTCCGCCGCCCAGATTGATGTGCTGAAGCGTGTGCCCCGTTTCCCGGTGGATAGTCACGAGGTGCTCCCACATGCTCCGGAAGGCTTCGGCAAACGGTTCGACGTCCGGAGTTTGAGACCCGACGTGGATATGAATACCGCAGACCTTGATCGTGTCGCGCTTTTCGAGACCACGGCGAAAGGCAGCCAGTACTTCCGACGACGAGATGCCGAACTTCGAAGTCAGCAGCGCCGTTTGCAAACCGAGATGCGAGCGCGTGCCGATTTCCGGCACGAGCCGCAGCGTGATGCGCGCCGGCGGAACATCTTCGCCGCGCGCGCGCAGCCGCTTGACTGACTCGTCCACGAGATCGATCTCGTAAATCGAATCGACGTTGATCGCGTAGATCCCGGCTTGCACGGCTTCGTCGATCTCGTCGTCTGATTTGCTCGTGCCGTTGAAGATGATCTGATCGGGCTGGAACCCGACGCGCAGCGCCTTGAACAGCTCGCCGCCGCTGTTGACCTCGACGTCGATTCCGGAATCGAGCACGGTCTTCAGAATCGCCATGTTCGAGTTTGCTTTCGACGCATAGCAAAACTTTATCGGGCGGTCGACGGCGCTCGCCGCGTGTTGCAGGCGCGCGATGTTGTCGCGGATACGTGTTTCGGAGAAAACGAAAAGTGGGGAGTCGTATTGTTCTACGAGGTCCAACGCGTCAGCGCCGCTGATATTCAAGTGGCCTTCACGCACCTCCAGGTAACCGGAGATGGACCAGGCAGGACACGAAATGGCCATATCAGTCCTGAGCTGTGTCATCGGTGGTGGTTGTTAATTCGTTCTGAGCGTACTTTTAATTTGATCGACCGAAATTGTAACTGATCGTGCCTGTGACCTTGACCGGTTCGCCCATCAGCATCGTCGGCGTAAACCTTGCGAGTCGCGCGGCATTTACTGCGGCGGTGTGCAGGTTCTGCGGTCCGGACACGGCCTTTGCTTCAACCACGGCACCCTGTTCGTCAATCAACACCTGGACGATAACTACGCCAGTGGCATCAGCGCCCGCTTCCGGTTGCGGCAAATAGATCGCCCTGCCGTTCAACACGCCTCCGGAGACTGGTCCCTTTTTCTGGTTCGGGTTTGGCTGCGGCTTGGTTGTATTGTCGGGAGTCGGTGTTGGGCCCTCGGTGTTTCCTTCGGTGCCGGTCTGGTTCGGGTTAGGCTCCGGTAGTTTGGTTTCGTTCTGCGCATTTTGCGCGGAGGCTTCCACGCCCTGCTCCGGAACGGGCGCCTGCCCTGCGGCGACTTTGGGCTGCTCAGCCTGGCGTTCAGGAAGCACGAACGAGCTTAGAAACTTGTCTTCGAGTGCTTCGTCCTTCTTGGTATTCAACGAGACGATTACGTAGAACCGCTTCTTGGTCGCGAAAGCGTGTGCAATGCCGTTCAGTTCACCGATCGAAAGTTTGTACGAGCGGCCGGTGTGACCGTGGAACGGACGGCTGCTCACCAGCGTCATTCTCGTCAGCGCGTTATCTTTTGTTCGCACCTTTGGCGGGAAGAAATCTTTGAATGCGTCGATATAAGAGTTGAACCTGGCGAAATCTGAATAGGCGGATGGGTCCGACTTGATCCCGCTCAGTGAAGCGATCGCCAGCAGCGCTCCGGTTGGCGCCTTCGCCAGGTACAAGCGCGTGTTGAGCTCCATCTTGTGATAGGGAAACTTCGTTGCCTCTGTGGTCGGGTTCTTTGGCATCGTGACGGTGAATTCTTCGCCTTCCGGACTGATGGTTTCCCACTCGTTCCAGTCGGTGGCACTCGGTTTAACCTGTGCGGAAACTGCGACCGCCGCTATCGCAGTGATCAGGAGCGCCAAATGTAGACGACGAAAATACATGTCATTTACCTCCTCAGGTTGTTGCTTTGACCACGTGGAGAGAGCTGATTCGTTTGTCTCACCCGCAGAATCAGTGTGGGGCGACTCTAGTCGCAGCATTCCGCAGTGTCAAGAGGACGCGCTCTTCGCTCTGTCGTTTTCCACCAGCAAACGCCGCAAGATCTTCCCGGAAGGTGACTTAGGTATCGTGTTGACGAACTCGACATAACGAATTCGCTTGTGCGGCGCGACCCGCTCAGCGACGAACTCCATGATCGCTTCGGGCTCCGAGTCCTCGCGCAAAACGACGATCGCTTTCGGCACTTCGCCCGCTTCGTCGTCGGGACAGGGAATCACGGCGGCGTCGAGAACGCACGGATGCGTCAGCAGCACTGCTTCCAGTTCCGCCGGCGGCACCTGGAAACCTTTGTACTTGATGAGTTCCTTCGCGCGATCGACGATGAAGAAGTGGCCGTCTTCGTCGGCGTAACCGATGTCGCCGGTGTGCAGCCAACCGTCGGGATCGATTGTTTGCGCCGTTGCGTCGGGACGATTCAGGTATCCTTTCATGACCTGCGGGCCCCGGACGCAAACCTCGCCGCGCTCTCCGGGTCCGACCGCCTCGCCCGTTTCGAGATCGACGATCTTGCACTCGGTGTTGGGCGCCGGCACGCCGACCGAGCCAAACTTGACCTCGTGCGGCGGCGCAGGTGACGAATGCGTAACCGGGCTCGTTTCGGTCATGCCGTATCCCTGGCGCAGACTGCAACCGAGCCGTTCCATGCACGCACGCGTCAGTTCTTCGCCGAGCGGCGCCGCGCCCGAAAAGATCGTACGCAACTTTGGCAGACGGTAGTTATCGACGACCGGATGTTTGCTCAGCGCAAGTACGATCGGCGGCACGATATGAGCGAGACTCACGTCGTAGTCCTGTGCCGCTTTCAGGAACGACTCCAGCTCGAACCGCGGCATCGTCACGATCGTCGCGCCTGTGTACAGGCCCATGTTCAGGACGACGACGAGGCCGTAGATGTGAAACAAAGGCAGGATGCAGATCAGCGTGTCTGTTTCGAAGAAATAGCAAAGGCCTTCCATCTGGCAGATGTTCGCCACCAGGTTGCGATGGGTTAGCATGACGCCTTTGGGCAGGCCGGTCGTTCCGCTGGAATACGGAAGCGCGACCAGGTCTTCGGCTGCATTTATTGCGACTTGTTCGGCGCGTCCGTTGTCGACGAGCAGCGTGGAAAATGGCGTAGCGCCTTCGGCTTCGCCGAAAACGAATATCTCTTCGACGCCCGCGTCGTCCGCCGCCAGGCGTGCTTTATCCATGAACGTGGGGATAGTTACGAGAAAGCGCGCGCTACAGTCTTTTAGTTGATGGGCGATTTCGGTTCGCGTGTAGAGCGGGTTGATCGGAGTTACGATACCGCCGAGCGTTGCCGTGGCGTGAAAGGCGATGGCGTATTCCGGACAGTTCGGGCTCAGGATTCCGAAGACGTCGCCTTTCTTGAACCCGCGTTCCCTCAGGTTGTGGGCCGCGATCGCGATCGAGTCGGCGAGTTGCGAATACGTAAGTGTTCGCCCCGACGGGCCATCGATGAGCGCGGGCTTGTCAGAAAGTTCTTTTGCCCTGCGCAACACATACGGGGTCAGAGCGGTCTCGGGGATGTCGACGTCCGGGTAAGGGCCCTTGATAATCATGCGCCACAGATTACTATAAAAGGAACCGATTTCGTATGAGTTATCCGCTCAACATTGTGTGCCTCGCCACTTACTTCAAAGGCGTCGACTTCATTCATGAATGCAAGGCGCACGGCTGTCATGTGGTTCTGATCACGAAAGAAAAGATGCTGCGCGAGGATTGGCCGCGCGAGAGTCTCGACGATCTGATTGCCGTGCCGAACGATGCGGGACCGGCGTTGTTTATCGATCTGCTTACGTTTTTGGCGCGGCAGAGGAAGATCGATCGCGTCGTCGCGCTGGAAGAGTTTGACGTGGTGACGGCGGCGCTGATGCGCGAGCATCTTGTTTTGCCGGGAATGAACAGTTCGCGGGCGAAGGTGTTTCGCGACAAGCTTTCGATGGCCGTGCACGCGAAACGCGCGGGAGTGAATCTGCCGGAATTCGTGCCGTTGATAAATCGCGACGAGGTTCAAAATTTCATGGAGCGTGTTCCGGCGCCGTGGATCATCAAGCCGCGTTCGGATGTGTCCGCTATCGGCATTCGAAAGGTTGATACCGCGAACGAAGTGATGCGCGCGATGGACGAGATGAACGAGCGTGAGAACCTCCGCGAGCGTGCGTCCTATTACTTGTTGGCGCGGTTCGTTGCCGGCGAGGTTTTTCACGTCGATTCGGTTGTGAATGACGGAAGGGTGGTGTTTTCCGGCGCGAACCAGTATGGACGGCCGCCGATGCAGGTAGCGCATCAGGGCGGCGCATACATTTCGAGGACTGTCGAGAGAGGTTCGAGTGATGAGAAGTCGCTGCTTGATGCGAACAAGAAGTTGATCAAGGCGCTTGGTTTGGAACGCGGCGCCGCGCACGCAGAGTTCATCAAGAGCGAAGACGACGGGAAGTTTTACTTTCTCGAGATCGCCGCGCGCGTGGGCGGCGCTTATATCGCCGAGGTGCTCGAGGCTGCGACTGGCGTCAATCTCTGGCGCGAATGGGCCAGGCTCGAGATCGCCGAGGGCAAGGTTCCGAGGATTCGTCCGACCCGCAAAGACTACGCGGGCATCATCCTCTCGCTCGCGAAACAGGAATATCCCGACACGTCGGCGTACGTTGACGAAGAGATCGTCTATCGCGTCAGGAAGCGACACCACGCCGGTCTGATCGTCCGTTCTCCTCAATTATTGCGCGTCAACGAACTCCTCGCCGGCTACTCCTCCCGCTTCGCCGACGACTTCGTCGCCGTCGCTCCACCGCCTGAGCGTCCGGAGTAGAACGTAACGCGCAGGTCGTTCCGGATGGCGACACTCCTTCGGCTATTTTCCGACACAAGTTGCAGTTAGAATGGCGTGAATTCAGGAGGACACCAAGATGACGCTTCAGGAGTTTTATTTAAAACGTGCGAAAGCCGAGTTTCCGGTCTTTATAAAAGTACTCAAGGCGTTGCCCAAAGACCTTAGCTACAAACCGCACGATCGGTCACCGTCGGCCGAGCAACTCGCCTGGACCGTGACTTATGAAATGAAGGCGTTGATTGATGTTGTTAACACTGGCAAATCCGAGTGGGAAAATATAACGCCGCCGGGTCTGGATGAGATGATTGCAAAGTATGAGCAGTGGTCGACCGAGTTAGTCGAGAAGGTCGCTGCGCTGGACGATGCAGCCCAGAACAGGAACGCACAGTTTCTTTATCAGGGACAGGTCGTCATGGAGAAACCGATGATGGAGTTTCTTTGGGACTTCATGTTTGATGCGATCCATCATCGTGGGCAGTTGAGCGCGTATCTCCGGCCTATGGGTGGAAAGGTCCCGTCAATCTATGGTCCGTCCGCCGATGATCCCGGGATGTAATTGGCTGTATAAGCATTCGTTTCCTCGCACCTTCTGATCAATCCGTATGGACCATTGATAGTGATGGTCTGCCTGAATGCCGCGCAATGACGCGGTGTTTCACGATCTATTTCTTACGAAGGAGACAACGACATGGCTCTCACGAAGTTTACGAACACTTACCTGATAACAAACCGCGCTTACCCTCAGGAGCAATGGGCCCGGTACATTTACCCCTGTACGCAAGGGGCGTTGTGGTTTTACACAGCACCCGGACAATATAATTCGAATACGGCTGCCTACACACCGGCAAACCCAACTGCCACCAACATTGTCCCACCTGCATTCGCGGCCGCACTCACAAGGGACCTTCAAGTCGCAATTGCCAATGGCTGTCCGCAGATCACCGTCTACGTTCACGGTCTCGCCAACTATTTCTCTGACACCTGCAACGAACTGGGCACTTACGGGACCAACCTTCAGGCGCAAGGTTATAACGGTTTGGTTATCGGTTTTGATTGGCCCAGCTACGGCGAAGTAGAAAGCTATGAGTACTACGGCTCTTTGCCTTATAGTTTTCCGCCCAGCAAGCTCTCCGGCACCATTCGCGACAACATCAATGGCAGCGTCAAAAGCTTTCGCACCTTGCTCACCATACTGTCGAATATCTGTAAGCAGAACAATGCGAAGCTAAACTTCATGTGCCACTCCGAGGGCAACTACATGTTGATGCTGGCGATGAACCGGATTGATTTCTCACCTACTCCTCTCCTCAATCAAATTCTCCTGATGGCGGCCGACATCAACACCGGCGCGCTGCAAACGCCCAGTTATTCTCCACCATGGTCCGGGCAATCATGGAGTCTTCAACAGTTCGCAACAGGGGTAACTGTTTACTGGTCGAGCCACGATGATGCCCTGCCGTATTCTGAAGGATGGACTAACTACCACAACCCGAGCTTCCCTAACAGGCTTGGGCTTCATGGACCGGCTAGTTTCGGGCTCAACCCCGATAACAGCGATCAACTGATACGCAATGCGTATGGCCTCGATTGCTCACTGGTTGTTAATCGCACGGTTATGAATAACAACAGGGTGCCGCCCTCAGTCACCGTGCACTCGGGTTATTTCTACATTCCGCAGGTGCTGCAGGATATGAGTAAAACGTTCAACGGCGTGCCGCCGGCAAACATTCCCTATCGTGTTAGTGCAAATCAACCGGACGGTCGCGCGTATGTGATGAAAGTTGCTTCTGCACTCTCCACCGGGCCCATCGAACCTAAAAACGAGAGTTTGGAACCCGAAATACCCGAAGGAGCGTGACGAAGGCAATCACTCCGTTGCCCGCGACGTGGGTTGGAGGTATTTGTCGACCCAGTCGAGGATGGTGTTGAACCAGAGTTGGAGGTTCTGGGGTTTCAGGACCCAGTGACCCTCGTCCGGGAAGATCAGGATCTTCGAGTCGATACCTTTTCGCTGTACGGCGGTGAAGAGTTGCATGCCTTCGCCGATCGGCACGCGGTAATCGAGCTCGCCGTGAATGATCAGGATCGGCGTGTTGAAGTTCTGCACGAACTTGTGCGGCGACCAGCGGCTGTACATCGC
>DASRIM010000098.1:0-22865 GCA_035649995.1 Pyrinomonadaceae bacterium
CATGAAGCAGACGAATGCGTTCGCGCTGTTTCGGAGCCAGCCGATCGAGCTTGAGGCGAGACTCCGCCAGATCGAGCACTCGCCCGGAGACGTCCATGCCGACGATCTCTGCGAACTGGCGATCGGCCAGGAGCCGGCGGAGAAGCTTTCCCTCGCCGCATCCCAGATCCAGGACACGCGACGCGCCGGACGCTTTCAATGCATCGAGCACGGCGTCGAGCCGGCGATCGTTGAGGCTGATCGTGCGCTCGATCGCCGCCTCTTGCTCGTCCTTCTGGGCGGCGACGGCCTCCTCCTCGGGCTGTTCCTCCGCCGTCAGCCGGGCGATGGCGTCACGAACGAGCCCTCGCTGGTGCACGAGATAGCGCGACACGATGATGTCGCGCGACGGGTGGCTGTCGAGCCACCCCTGCCCGTGACGAAGCAGCTTCTCGACTTCATCGTCGCCAACCCAGTAGTGCTTCTCGTTGTCGAGCACGGGAATCAAAACGTAGATGTGCGTCAGTAGATCTTGCAGACGAACCGTCGCCGTTAGCTGGACGGTGTAGTAACTGCTTTCGCCCCATTCGGGAAACGTTTCGTCCAGCTCGTGACGCTGCGCTTCTACTTCGTATCCGAGCGGCTCGAACAACCGGCGCAGGAATTTCTCGCCGCCGCGGCATGGAACGACCGACATCCTCGCCTGCAACGGTATCGGCGTTTGGGCCAGCTCGGGTCGATGCTTGCTGCGGCCGCCGAGTGCCGTGCTCAGCACGCGCGAGATCGCGACGCTCAGAAACGACGAAGCGACATACGGGCGATCGTTCACGTACTGATCCAGCGTTCCACCTTCACCTGATGGGCCTTTGCGGTTGCGGACCAGCCCGACGGGATCGACGTCGAGGAGCAGCGCGGCAGTGCAGCGATCCGCCGTCGCTTCAGGATAAAAGACGTGCGCCTTGCCGAACGACAGGTCGAACGAGTGCAGATGCGCCGGGTTTTTGTGTAACAGATAACCGAGATCCGTAGCCGGCTGCTGCGTGGTAGTGATTGTTAAGAGCATTCGGTCCGTCAGTTTAATTGATGCTGCGCTAAAATACCGGAACTTTTTGGTACCTGGCGGCATCGAAGAAGCTGCAAGTAAACAAAATGCTCGCCCGGTGCGGATTACATCGACCGTGTCCCGACTTCTTCTCATCGTCTCAATCATTCTCTTCTCGACTGGCGTACCTGTGTCGCTCGGCCAAACCGGGAAATCCGATTCCGTTGAACTGCTGAAACAACTACTCGCGATGCCTGCGCCCACGCCGCGCGGGTCGCCGGAGCCGGCCACGCCGGAGACCAAACAGGGCCCACCCAACTTTTTCTGGAGGCAGAACCCACCGCCGGACGACGCTCCAGTCGAGGACCTGATGATGTACTGGGGCCGCTGGTCCACGTTGCGCCATGGACCTAAGCCAACGCCGGCCGTCGTCCAAAGGCTTTTCGACTACGGCTTGAGTAAGCCGGACCTGCTTCCCTCGTTGCTTCAGATAGTTCCTCCGAACGACACCGTCGTCGCGAAAGTCAAAGAGATTTACGACAAAGAGCAGAACGAGCAGCTATTCGACTCTTCCTGGAGCGAAAGCGTGAAGGAATGGCTGCTCTTCAAGTCTCCGTACTTTCTCAGTGAATTGGCGGCCCTGGCCCGTAAGGCTAAGGACAATTCGAAAGGCGGTTACGTAAACAAGCAGGACGCGTTGATAGCTCTGGCCGAACTCGACTGGACCGGTGCTGAACCTCTCGTGCGCAGCCTGCTCGCTTCCGCACAGCCGCGGTCCAGCAGTCTGGCGCTTTCGTTGCTTTATCAGCACGCGATCAAAGAGAAGGAGGCCGGCGCCGAGGAAAATTACCGCCGCACCTTGCAACAGATCGCGGCGGATCACAGTCAGCCGGGCAGCGCGCGAGACTCAGCGATCCAGGCGCTTGCTTTCACTGAATGGTCTGGCCGCGACGAGTGGTATCTCAGCCTCTTTCAAGATGAGACTCTGATCAAACTCACAGATGGCGATCACGTGTATACGCCACTCAACAAACGAGTCATGTCCGATCCGGACAAGTGGATTCCCGCAATGGCGCGGCTATTGGAAAGCAAGGACCTGGCAGTCAGAAGCGCCGCCGCTTCCTGCCTGATGTCCCTCCTGCCCCCGGACGCGCGTAAAGATGCGCTGGTGCCGCTGCTGCCCTGGCTTTCGAATCCCTCATGGATCAACGAATCAGCAGGCGAGCGAATGCGGTTGATTCAGACCGCGTCCGTGATCAATTTGCCGGAAAGCGTGCCGGGGCTGATCTGGATGGTCGAAAACGAAAAGGACGAGAACAATCACAATCGCAGTTACGCAGCGTACGCGCTCGCAAACTACAAAGATCCTCGCGCTGGTCCGGCGCTGAAAAGAGCGCTTGCCGAGGAGAAGGACGAGGGCAACCGGCACCGGATCATGCAAGGACTGGTGGCTTGTCAGGGACTGAGCGACACCGAAGCGGTGCAGGCGCTTGAAGCATTCCTCGCGAAGGCCGCAACGCCCGAGGGTGTCGCACAACTCAATCAGTATCCTCCTCCAGGCGGTCCGCTCGAGTTACCGATCAGTATCGGAAAGTATCTGAACCAGATGCCCGATGCTTCTGACTCGCTGGTGAACGCAGTCGTCGCCCGCGCGGAAAGTTTGAAACAACAGAACGGCGCGCTGGCCCAGGCCCTCCTGAACACCGCGCATCGCTGGCGGGGGCGGCAGGTCGATCTCGACATGATCAATCGCATTGCGAACGGCTCGGCGGACGCAAACATGGTTGCCGCAGCGTTAACTCGCCGGCAGACAATGATCGACAAGCTGCGTCCTGAATTGGAAAGCCTCGCGGCCGCTGATGGAATCGCGCCGGGTGTCGGCGCCGTTTTGCTCGACGACAGTGTGCTGCTCCAGTCAGTGCTCACGTCAGGCGAGCGGCCGGCGCAGATTGCCGCGCTAGCGTGTTCGCGGCTGACGCAAACGTCTCTGCCGGTTGAACTCGTGGGCTCGTTCCTGTCCAGCAAGGACTCATTGTTGTCGCAGGCTGCCGAGCTTTATTTGCTGGCGGACGACAGTCCTGAAGCGCGCGAGCTGTTGTGGAAGCACTATCCGAACCAGGCATTTGTGACTGGATGGCGTGAAAGTATTCCTTCTGTTGGCGGCAGTCTCGAAGCGATGGGCAAGATGGAGGCGAAACTGCGCGATGAGTTGTTTAAAGAGGATGGTCCAGTAGAGATTTTTGCGCTCCTGGGTGGGCAGGAACCGATCAGCCAGGTCCTGCGCGTTTATTCCAACAAAGCCGTCTACACCGATTACGAGGATGCATCGCGTTATCGCGAGCGCACGGTTTCGAAGGCCGAAGTTGCCGCGTTCAGGGATTATTTGACGACGAGTGATCTTTTAGATCGCGGCCCGGACGTCGCGTTGTGTCATCACGGTTGTCCATCGATGCAGTTTTTAATGATTTCAAAAGAGAAGGGCCGGCGTGTTTATAGTCAACAGGGTTTTCTCGGTGCGCTGCCTTTCCCGGAGAACTTCACGCAATTCGGTGACAGCGCGAAAATACATTACAACCTCGAGAAGGAGATCAAAGGGCTCGAAGTGTTGTTTGACGATTCGGATCTGTCGGCCATTGACGTTTGGCAGCACGAGAACGGTCAGCTCCGATTGTTCGTCGAACGTCCTGAGGAAGAGGAGGAAGAGCCGCAGCCGACCGGCGATCCTGACGACGAGGAAGAAGAGGAACCTGACGAGGCCGCGCGCGTCGAAGTGCGACGCAAGGAACTTGCGCTAGAGCGGGCGCGCTTCTCGTGGCGCGTGTTCGCGAACGGGGAGTTGGGTGACGTTGCTTCTCAGCCTGACGTTTACAATTTCGTCGACCCTGTTAAGTTCTTGTCCAATGAAGACGACGACGAGGAGACGTTTGAGACGCACGCCCAACTGCTGACTCCGAACTCGATCATCATCGCGCGGGGTGTCGACGGATTGTGGAAACAGTTTGCCGGCGCGAAACCCGTCCGCATTGGCACGCAGGAAGGCGCCTACGGCAATCCGATCGTTACAGATGATCGTAAATGGGTCGTCGTCGGTAAATCGGATACGGACTGGTCGGATCCGAATTATGTGGTGCGGTTGAATCTGCAAACCGGTCGCGAGTTTCGCATCAAGCTGGAACCGGCTGACGATTTCGTCCCGATCGCATTCCTGGCGAACGTCAACAAGGTCTTGCTGCGTCGCGCGAAGGGCAAGTATTCGTCGAAGCCGCTCGGGCCGGATCAGCCTGAGTTTTATTCGCTCGATGCCGCAACGGGCGAGACGAGATTGGTGTCAGGTAACTTCGAGCCGTTGCTTCAGTCTGGCTACCGCTTCCTTCAACGCACCGATAACGCGGACGAGTATTGGGCCGCCATACCTGACTACGCGAAGAACGAAACGCAGGTCGGCCGTTACAACGTCCGCAATTTCACGTTCAAGCAGGTGATGAGCGTGCCGCAAATTGTTTTCGACAGCATGGCGATGTGGGTCGATGGGAATAAGGGAAAAGTATACGTGGTCTATAGAGGTCAACTGCTGAGCCTGCCGCTTCAAGCCGCCGCGAAATAGTCGTGTGACTAAAAAATAACTAAAGGATCGTTCGAACGACACATACGTTTTTAAACCTTCGCCTACAAGAAAAGCGGAGGACGGAAGACTATGCGTTGGAGAGGCGAACGCCAGAGCACAAACATTGAAGATCGACGTGGGATCGGTGGAGGCAAGATAGCGGTCGGAGGCGGGCTCGGTACGATAGTGATACTGATTCTCGCGTTGCTGTTTGGCGCCGATCCGCGACAACTGCTGGAACAGGCGCCGTCGGAGCCGTCGTCGGGAGTTCAGAGCTCGCGTCCGGCGAATCTGGAAGAGGACAATTTAAAGCAGTTTGTGTCGGTGGTGCTGGCGAAGTCTGAAGACGTTTGGCACGACGTGTTTCGGCAGAACGGAAGAGAGTATCGCGAGCCGACGCTTGTGTTGTTTACGGAGCGGGTGCAGTCGGCGTGCGGGATAGCGGGCTCGGCGGTTGGTCCATTTTATTGTCCGGGCGACGAGAAGGTCTACATAGATCTTTCGTTCTATGAGGAGTTGCGGCGGCGGTTCAACGCGCCGGGCGACTTTGCGCAGGCGTACGTGATTGCGCACGAGGTGGGCCATCATGTGCAGAACCTGCTTGGCATCATGGATCGAGTTGATGCCGCGCGCGGGCGAATGAGTGAGGCTGAAGCTAATCGTCTCTCGGTGCGTCTGGAGTTGCAGGCGGACTTCTTCGCCGGCATGTTCACGCGCTACGTGCAGAACCAGGGCATCCTGGAAGCTGGAGACATCGAAGAAGCACTACGCGCGGCGTCAGCGATCGGCGACGACCAGATCCAGCGCCGCACGACCGGCTACGTGGTGCCCGACTCCTTCACCCACGGCACCTCCGAACAGCGCCTGCGCTGGTTCAAGCGCGGCTACGACACCGGCGACATGCGCCAGGGCGACACCTTCAGCGCCCCGAGTTTGTAGCAACAGTAAAAGGGCTTAATGACTGATGTTCTAAGCCTACCCAACACAGCTTCGTATGTCGCGGATCCCCAACCGACTTTCAACCGGCTGACACAAAACATTACCACCGCCAGTTGATGTAGTAGCTGTTCGATAAGCGATTCAGATCGGTGCGGACCTGGGCCCAGTCGCTTTCGGCGCGGCCGCCGAGGCGGTGGGTGCGCATGAAGGCGTTGATGGAGCGTCCGCGGTTCAGGACTTCACGCGCCAGATTAGGTGCGTGCTCGCGGTCCTCGGCGCGATCGCGCAGGCGGTCCGTCGCTTCCTCGAAGCGCTTCACGTAACCGTTGATCTCGTCTTCAGCGCGGCTGCCGTTCAGACGGCTGTGATCGAGCGCTGTGTCGAGCGAGCCTTTGAACCGATCCGTGTCGCTCTCGAGCTCGCGAATGATCTCGCGCACGTTGCCGCGATACCACACACGTTGCGCACCAGACGAACTAACAACATTTGAACCTGCAACCATCGAACCCAGCAGAGCGATGCCCATCACCATACACGTAAACACAACGCGATACGAGAACAACGGCAGAACCTTCATTTAGCTTTCCTCCATACCATCAGTTTTTTACAACCCGTATTCTGACGCACGCCAACTCCAAAAGGCCGAAGAATCTAAAACAAAACATTCAACGGAACAAACTCCGCACCGCGAAAGTATAGTCCGGCATGAACACGACCCAGACCGGGGACAACCCTCCCCGGAAACTCCTACGCGTGTGGCCCGCCATCGCCGCCGTCGTGGTGCAATGGCTCTTCCGTTTCGGCGTCAAAGAACTATTCCCCGGAATACAAGGCTTCGGTTACGCCGTCATGGGCTCGCTGGCGCTGGCCCTCGTGCTCATCGTGTGGTGGGCCTTCTTCAGCCGCGCACGCTGGCTCGAGCGTCTCTTCGGACTCGCCACCATCGCAGTCGCAGTCGGCGCCACGTGGCTGCTGAAACACGACTCGATGTGGCTTCCATGGTTGTTTGCCTACGCGATCCCCGTGCTGTGTCTTGCGTTTGTCATCTGGGCCGTCGCCACTCGCCGGCTGCCAAACAAAATCAGATACGCGACGATGGTCGCAACTGTCTTCGTCGCCTGCGGAGCATGGCTGCTGCTTCGCCAGGACGGCATCAACGGCGATCATAACGCCGAGTTCGGCTGGCGCTGGTCGCCAAGTCCCGAAGAACGACTCCTGGCCCAAGCAACCACCGAGCCGGCAACAACAACCGCGCCGGCAACGCCGTCAGCAGTACCATCCGCGACTGCAACCCCCACGGCGACACCTGAAAAACAAACTCAACCAACAGCCCCGGCAACGACAACCGAAACGCGCGCCGACTGGCCCGGCTTTCGCGGAGCGCGCCGCGACGGCATCGTCCGTGGCGTGAAGATCAAAACCGATTGGTCAGCATCGCCACCGGTACAAATGTGGCGCCGACCAGTTGGACCAGCATGGTCGTCATTCGCCGTCAACGGCGATCTCGTCTACACGCAGGAGCAGCGCGGCGACGACGAAGTCGTCACCTGCTACAAAGCCAGTAACGGTCAACCAGTCTGGACGCACAGCGACAAAGCGCGCTTCTTCGAATCAAACGCCGGCGCCGGCCCACGCAGCACGCCAACCTTGAGCAACGGCCGCGTGTACGCGTTCGGCGCAACCGGCATCCTCAACGCACTCGACGCACGCAACGGCGCAGTCATCTGGTCGCGCAACGTCGCCGAGGACACGAACACTAAGGTCCCATTCTGGGGCTTCTCGAGCTCGCCGCTGATCGTCGACGACGTCGTGATCATCGCCGCCGCGGGTCAACTCGCCGCTTACGAAACGGCAACAGGCAATCGACGCTGGCTTGGTCCAAAGGCTGGCGGAAGTTACAGCTCTCCGCATCTCGTCACACTCAACGGCGTCGCGCAAGTTCTGCTGACGAGCGATGGACGCGTCACCAGCGTCTCGCCCGCGGACGGCAAGCAACTCTGGCAACACCAATGGTCCGCAAACACGATCGTCCAACCGGCAATCACTCCCGACGGCAGCGTCCTCGTCACCAGCCAGGAAGCAGGCGCGCGGCGTCTCGCCGTTGCGCAGAACGCCGGCGGATGGACAGTCGAAGAGCGTTGGACCTCAAACGGTCTGAAGCCTTACTTCAACGACTTCGTCATTCACAAAGGACACGCCTTCGGCTTCGACGGGCGCATCCTCTCGTGCATCGATCTCCGCGACGGACAACGCAAATGGAAAGGCGGCCGTTACGGCAACGGGCAGCTCGTCCTTTTGCCGGATCAAGACCTGCTGCTCGTGCTCTCTGAAGAAGGCGAGCTGGCGCTGGTGTCAGCGGCGACCGATCAGTTCACGGAGCTCGCGAAGTTTACGGCGATGCATGGAAAGACGTGGAACCATCCGGTCGTCGTCGGCGACATGCTGCTGGTTCGCAACGCCGAAGAGATGGCTGCGTTTAAACTGCGCTAAAGAACGTTACCGTAAAACGTACAAAGCCACATTAATATGAATTGACAAACATTTGCGGCGAGGTGTATATCCTTCCACGCTTTCTCACGTTCCAGCAGTCTCCGCCGCCTCGTGCCCCGAATTGAATGCGAGCCGGCGCGCAAGTCAAGGAGGTTATCCCGTGAAACGCAAGTTCAGTTTTCGCACCGCGATCCTGGTGGGCTTTGCAGCTATCGCCTTGCTGAGTCTCACTGCCGGCGCGGGCGCGATCGAGGGCGAAAAGAAGTTTCGAATGTACGACGACTGTGATCCTGTCACCTTTGCCGGAGTACCCGGCGGGTGCATCGGCAACGGTCACACGACGTTTCAAGAGTTCATCGAGGAGCTCGAGGAAACTCAAGACGCTCACAAATGGCGCAACCAACCGAGCCAGGCGCATCTCAACGTCGGACGCCCGACTTTGATTGAGAATCGCGGCGGCGAGGTTCACACCTTTACACCTGTCGCCGCCTTTGGCGGCGGATTCGTAAACGAACTTAACGGCATCTCCGGCAATCCGGTTCCGGCGCCCGAGTGCCTCAACTTTGCGTCAATCGTTTTCATTCCGGCAGGCAGTGTTCAGGAAGGACCAGTTGCCGGCAGTTCGGATCTTCCGGTCGGCGTTAGCCGCTTTCAATGCTGCATTCATCCGTGGATGCGCACGGTCATAGAAGTGGCTGGAAGTCATGGGCCGGCGGCGCCCGCGAAGGGTAATTCCGCTCAACATCACCATCACTGATTCGGCACGTAATCCGTGTTCTCTCCTATGCGTCTAACTTAGGAAGAACACGGATTACTTTGTGATCAAGAGCGGCGAGTTGACGTTGTAATTAAAGAGCAGCGCCTTGTCGCCGCTCACGTGATACACGAACTGCTCAGTTCCCTTTCCTTCACTGAAGTCGACGTCGTAGCCAAGCGTAACCGCCGTCCCTCCCGTCGTGGCATTGACGTGCCAACCGGTCAGCTTTGCTTGCTGCACAGTGCCGAGCTTACGGTGAACGGCGTCGAAGAGTTGCAGCGCCTGCTCTTCGGTGACGGCCTTCCGAAACGCCTCGTCTGATTCACTGTAAATCTGCTGAAACTGCCCTGCATTCAACTGGCTATGAAACTTCTCGACCGCTCGCTCCGCATTCTCCTTGCCTTTCTTAACACCACACGAAAGCTGCAATGCGACGACGAGCGTAAAAAGGATTAGGTATTTGATTCGCAAGGTGGCCCTCCCAAACAAAAAATAGTTCAGCCCGTCCGAAGGAATCAATGAAAATCTGCGCGCCGCTAACTCCTATTGACAGCCGATAGGATGCCGGCGTAGACTCCGCTCCTATCGACCGACAATAGGAGCGTGATGAAGAAGCAAACGGCTGACCTGTTCAAACAAGGCACACTCGAACTACTGATCCTGCGACTGCTCAGCTCCGGCAGTTTCAACGGCTGGGACCTCATGCAGCGCATCCAGCTCGTCTCCGGTGAAGTGCTCACCGTTACTCCCGGCGCACTCTATCCCGCACTCCACCGGCTCGAAGCACGCGGCCTGATCTCCGCCGTCTGGCGGCCTTCCGACAATAATCGCAAGGCCAAGTTCTACGGCCTCACCACCCGCGGCCGCAAACAACTCGAAACACAACGCAAAGAGTGGGAGCGCTTCTCAGGCGCCGTCGATCTGATTCTACGAGATGCGTGAGGTCTTCTCCGGTGAACTTAAGAAACTTGTTACGTCGCTGGCGCGCACTGACCCGCAGAAAAGAACTGGAAGACCAGCTTGACGACGAGCTGCGCTTCCATCTCCAAAAAGACATCGAACAAAACATCCGCAACGGCATGTCTCCCGAAGACGCGCGCTTTGCTGCGTTGAAAGCGTTCGGCGCGGTGGACCAGTCGAAGGAAGAATGCCGTGACGCTCGCGGCGTCACGCTGCTCGAGAACACAATTCGTGACGTCTCTTACAGCGTGCGCGTGCTCGTCAAGGGTTACGCTTTCACGACCGTCGTCATTCTCACGCTCGCACTCGGCATCGGCGCCAACACTGCGATCTTCAGTTTTGCGAACGGCATTCTGCTCCGCCCGCTTCCCTACCCGCAATCCGATCGACTCGCCGTGCTCGACGAAACCGCGCTCAAACGCGGCATCGACTCGATGAGCGTCTCGTATCCAAACTTTCTCGACTGGCGTGAGCAAAACACCGTCTTCGAAGACGTCGCCGTCTACTTCGGCACCGGCAGGGTTGCGTTGACCGGCGCCGGCGAACCGGTCGAGATTCGCAGCAGCCGCATTTCACACGGTCTCTTCGAAATCCTGCGTGTCTCACCGCAACTCGGACGCACCTTTACCGCTGATGAAGATCGGCCCGAGCAGGACGCGGTCGTGATACTCGGTCACGATCTGTGGCAAAGGACCTTCGGCGGCGATCCGAACGTCATCGGACAGAAGATCGTGCTCGGTAATCGTCCGCGAACTGTCGTCGGCGTAATGCCGCGCGGTTTCAGGTTTCCGGACGTCGCCGAGCTTTGGGTGCCGCTGGCGTTGACGCCGCAGATGTTTACGCGCACCGATCACGGATTGGACGGAATCGCGCGTTTGAAAGACGGCGTGACGTTCGCCGCGGCGCAGGCTGAGATGCACAACATCGCCGCGCGTATCGAACAGCAGAACCCGGTTACAAACGAAGGCCTCGGCGTCAGAGTCACGAGTCTGCACGAGACGCTGACGGGCGACTATCGCGAAGCATTGCTGATTCTGCTCGGCGTTGTCGGGTTCGTATTGTTAGTGGCGTGCGTGAACGTCGCGAACCTGATGCTCGCGCGCGCGACGGCGAGACAGAAAGAGTTTGCGCTGCGCGCTGCATTGGGCGCCAGCCGATGGCGCATCGTGCGCCAGGTCATGGTCGAGAGCCTGTTGCTCGCGGTCATAGGCGGCGCGCTCGGGTTCGTTCTTTCGCTATGGGCGCTGCGGCTTTTACTCACCGCCATTCCGATCGAGCTTCCGTTCTGGATGAACTTCGGAGTCGATCTGCGCGTCCTCGGATTCACTCTTGGAATCACCGTGTTGACCGGACTGATCTTCGGCGCGGTGCCTGCGCTCCAGACCTCGCGCGTCGATCTCAACGACACGCTCAAAGAAGGCGGACGCGGCAGCATCGGCTTGCGTGCACGCTCGCGGAGCCTGCTGGTCGTGACGGAGATTGCGCTGTCGCTCGTGTTGCTCGCGGGCGCAGGATTGATGATCCGCAGTTTCCTTCACTTGCGGCATGTGAACATCGGCGTCGACACGAAGAACGTCATAACCGCAGGAGTGGCCCTGCCGCGCGCGAAGTATCGCGAGTCTGCACAATCCGCAACTTTCTTCAAACAGTTAACTCAACGCGTGCGCGCAGTGCCAGGCGTACAAGCAGCCAGCGCCACTGCAACGTTGCCATTGAGCGGTGGCGGCTGGGGACGAAGTCTGACGGTCGAGGGTTTTCCGGTGCTGTCAGTCGGACAGGCGCCGATGATTCAACATACGGTCGTCACGCCCGGTTACTTTCGCACGATGGGAATAGCTCTGCTTTCCGGCCGCGACTTCACGGACGCGGACGTCGAAGGCGCGCCGCCCGTCACGATCATTGACGAGCGACTCGCGCGCGAGTACTGGCCCAACGAAAGCGCAGTCGGAAAGCGCATACGGTTCGGGCCGCCGGAAGACAACGAACCGTGGCACATGATCGTCGGCGTAGTCGGCACCGTTCGCCATCAACGCGTGCAGGAAGACACGAGAAAGAGCGTTTATCTGCCGCATCAGCAAGTTCCGACAAACGGATTGACGCTGGTGGCGCGGACGAGCTCGTTGAATCCGCAGGACGTCGTCGGCGCGATCCGTCGAGAAGTGGCCCAGCTCGATCCGGATCAACCGGTGAGCGAGATCGCGACGATGGACCAGGTGGTGGCCGAATCGATCTGGCAGCCGCGGTTGTACGCGATGTTGTTTGCGGTCTTCGCGGGTGGCGCGCTGGTGCTGGCGATGATCGGAATCTACGGCGTGATGGCGTTTCTGGTTCAGACGCGAACGCACGAGATCGGCGTGCGCATGGCGTTGGGCGCGACGGCGCGAGACGTGTTCAAGCTGATCGTCGGGCGCGGAATGAAGTTGACTATCATCGGCGTGGCGGTTGGCGTCGGCGGCGCGATCGCGCTTACAAGACTCATGCAGGGCTTGTTATTCAATACCAGCACGACGGACCCGATTACTTTCATCGTGATCTCGTTACTGTTGTCGCTGGCGGCTTTCCTGGCTTGTTACATCCCGGCGCGGCGCGCGGCGAAGACCGATCCTTTGATCGCCTTGCGCTACGAATGACCCGTTTATCCGTGTTCACTTATTGTTTTGCAGCAGCTTCAAACCCTCGACAAGCGGCGGGAACACGAGCAGTTCGTCTTTCTTCACGCCCCACGTGGTGAACAGGTAACCGAGTAGTTTTGGACTGTTGTGCGAGCGGCTGTGATTGATCAGCGTCTTCGTGGCCTCGACGTTCTTCCAGCCCGCCGGCAGGACGCGAAAGCCTTTCTCGACGAACATCGGGATCGACGGGTAGCTGTCTCTGACTTCGTAGTGCCAGTCGCAGATGATGATGTCTTTCGGAATCATGTCGACGGCTGTGGCGGTGCCGTTCTTCGCTGCTTCCCACTCGCCGTAGTCGTACTTCGCGGCGTCGATCAGCCGATCGCCCCACATCAGCATTTCCACCCGTCGTTTCCGCACGAGATGGTTGTGGATCTCCTTGACGGCGTTTGCAAAGAGCACGCCCGGATCTTTGCCTTTCGTCGATGGTGACTTTTCCGAGCCAAGCAGGAAGACTTCGTCCATGCCGGCGTGAAACGCATCGGCGCGGAAAGCGTCGAGGATCTCGTCCATCAGTTTGAAGACGATGCGCCAGACTTCCGGGTTCAACGGATCCCACTCGCGGGTATAGATACCGTCGTTGTTGGGAAACGCGCCCGGCGTGAGATCGAATTTCGGATAGACGGTGAGCAGCGGAAACGTCTCCGCCTTCCACGACTGGTGGCCCAGCGACTGAAACTGCGGAATCAAACGGATGCCGAGCTTCTTGCACAGTGCCGCGAAACGCCGCGCGCCATCGCGCGTGATCGGATCCGTTCCGCGTCGCAGCTCAGGATGCGACTTGAAAGCGAAGTTGTAATCGACCTCGAGAATGACGACGTTGATTCCCTGCTTCGCGAGCGTCTCGAGGTTCTGCCCGAGCGCATCCAGCACGCTGTCCGAGTTGTAGTCGAGCAGATGCACGGCGCGCCACGGTTTCTCCGGTTTTGCGTTGGCGATGAATGGGGTTGCGAACGTGAACAGCAACAGGCACAGAACGACGCCGAGGTGATGGGCCATGTTTATCCTCTTAATAAGTCGCTGATTTCGGGGTGGCCGCCGTAGTCGGCCCAGTTGGCGGCGGGGGAATCGGTTTTGGTGTCTTTGATGTTTTTATCGGCGCCGTTCCCGAGAAGGAATTCGACCATGGCGCGATAGCCGTTGAGAGCAGCATAGTGCAGGCCGGTGCCGGCGTAGTCGAAGCCGCCCGGAATCGCGTTGATCTGCGCGCCGTGGTCGAGGAGCAGTTTGGCGGCGTCGACGTGGCCGTGCATGCAGGCGTAGACGAAGGCGTTGTTCACGATTGCCTGTTGGTCCTGCGACCAGGCTTTGACGCGCGAGCCGAGTGATTGCTTGCCTGCGTCGTCGTGGTTCGAGGCTGCGATCGTCTCGACGTCGCCCCAGGGCCAGTTTATGTTTCCCGCTTCGGGTTTGAGAGTGCCGTCGCTATTGAAGAAGTCTTTGATGAGATCGGTGCGGCCAAGCCCCGCCGCCATGCGCAGGTTTCGCACCGCGGCGCCGCGTTCAACGAGCAACGCGAGTACGTCCTTGCTGTGCCAGTACAAGGCTTCTTCCAGCGGAGACCAACCGCCAGAGCCGTCAATCGCCGCTCCGTGATCGAGCAGCAACTCGGCGGCGCGCCTGTTGTCGATGCTGGCTGCTGCGACGAGTGGTCCATCCAGGTCAGCGCCGGCATCGATCAGGAGCTGCACCATCTGATCGTGATGAGGCTGGCCTTTGCCTTCCAACACTAAGCACTGAAGCAGCGTCGGATGACTCGTCGACGACCGCGACGTAGCGATAGATGGATCGGCGGTGACGAGGGATTTCAAAGTCTCCAGGTCGTCTGACTTGATTGCCTTGATTGCAGGATGAAATTTAGCGTCCATGATGGCTGCGACAATGTGTCAGGAGTGTACTTAGCATATAATTGCCGGCATATGAAAGACCCGCTAGCAACCTCGGGGCTTCCCACATTCAGTTCCAATCGGATCTCGCGGGAGGACAAGCCGAGCGAGCCGAAGTTTTTGATCCTCGTGGTCGACGATTCGGCCGATAACGTCGCGATGATCAGCCTCGATCTTCAGCAGCAGGGTTATCGCGTGGTCACGGCGGGCAACGGCGAAGACGCGGTTACGGTCGCAACGCAGATGCTGCCGAACCTCATTTTGATGGACATCAATTTGCCGACGCTGGATGGATTGGGCGCCACGCGCCGGATACTTGAAAACGACGCGTTGCGAGAAGTGCCGGTGATTGCGATCACGGCGTTTGGCACGGAGGGTTTTCAGCGGGCGGCTTACGACGCGGGCGTGTCCGGTTACCTGACCAAACCGATCGACTTCGACCGAATGCACCTCTTGATCGCGCGGCTGCTCTCGCCGGAGAACTCCGGCAAGCTAAGCGGACCAACCGGACCGTCTACTAACCCTTAATTCTCGCCCTTTCGATGCTGCCCACTCGTCGACAGTTTCTTACCGCCGCGGCAAGTTTTGCTGTTGCCCATTCGTTCGTCGGTCGTATTGGATTTGGTCAACAAAAGAAGCCGACGCGTGTCGTGTTGTTGGGGACGAAGGGTGGTCCAAGCGTTGGTCGATCGGGCCGTAGTAATCCTGCCACGCTGATCGTGATCAACGACGTTCCATATCTTGTCGACTGCGGTTATGGAGCAACAAGGCAACTCGTCAGCGCCGGAATTGCGCCGAGCCAGGTCCGCTACGTGTTCGTCACTCATCATCACTCCGATCATAATCTCGAGTTCGGACCGCTGCTGTACAACGCGTGGATCACCGGCGTGCCTGCGCGCATCGACGCGTATGGGCCGCCGGGATTGAAAGAGATGGCGCGCGACTTCTTCAACTATCTCAAGTTTGATATCGACACGCGCATGGTCGACGAAGGCCGTTCGGACCCGCGGAACCTGATCACCACTCACGACGTCACCAGGCCGGGAGTGGTGTTGGCGAATGACGACGTGAAAGTGAGCGCTTGTCGCGTCCGGCATCCGCCGATCAACGAGGCGTATGCCTACCGTTTCGACGCCCGCGATCGATCGGTCGTGATTTCAGGTGACACTGCGTACGCGCCGGAGCTCGTTGCGTTCGCGAAGGACGCCGATGTTTTAGTACACGAAGTCATGTATCTTCCCGGCATCGAGAGACTGATCAGGCAACTGCCGAATGCAAAGCGCCTGCGCGAACACCTGATGGCTTCTCACACTCTGCCTGAAGACGTCGGCAAAATCGCGGCCCAGGCGAACGTCAAAACCCTCGTCTTGTCCCACTTCGTCCCCGGCGACGATCCCTCCATCACCGACGATCAATGGACCGCGGACATCCGCACCCACTTCAAAGGCCGAATCGTCGTCGGCAAAGACTTGATGGAAGTTTAGAGAGAACACGGATATTATTTGTCCGCCAACCATCAGCTTCGCGGGAGGATTTCCATGTTCATTAAGAGCTCCGTCAGAGTATCGTCGATTGTCTTTACGTTTGTTGTGCTTTTGAGCGCGGCGCTGCCGGCCGCCGCACAGAAGGTTCCGCTGACGCACGAGACGATGTGGATGTTGAAGCGCGTCGGGGTGCCGTCGCCGAGCCCTGATGGAAAGTGGGTCGTGTTTTCGCTCGTCGAGCCCGCGTATGACGAAAAGGATCAGGTCTCCGATCTGTGGATCGTCTCGACCGACGGAAACGCCAAACCGCGACGACTGACGTTCAGCAAAGGCGGCGAGAGCGGCGTCGCCTGGAGCCCCGACAGCAGGCAGATCGCTTTCTCCGCCAGACGCGAAGGTGACGAAGCAAGCCAGATATACATATTGGACATCGCCAACGGCGGCGAAGCGGTCCGCGTGACTTCGCTTTCGACCGGCGCGCGCTCCCCGCAATGGCGCCCCGACGGCAAGGCGCTCGCGTTTGTCAGCTCGGTCTATCCCGGCGCAGCCGACGACGACGCCAACAAAAAGATCGCCGCCGAACGTAAAGCGCAAAAGTATCGCGTGCGCGTTTACGACAGCTTCCCGATCCGAAACTGGGACCGTTGGCTCGACGACATGCACGCGCATCTCTTCGTCCAGGACGCGCAACCCGGTGCGAAAGCGAAGGACCTGCTCGCCGGAACGAAGCTGGTGAGCGAACGCGGCTTTGCCGGACGCGTCACTGATTCCGGCGAAGAGCTCGACGCCGTCTGGACACCGCAAGGCGACGCCATCGTTTTCGTCGCCACCACCAACCGCGATCGCGCAGCTTACGCGCAGACGAACACGTCGCTCTTCAAAATCTCAGCAACCGGCGGCGAGCCGATGCGTCTGACTACCAGCGCAGACGGTTTTAGCCGCCCAACGTTTCGCCCCGACGGCAAAGCGCTCTACGCCGGCGCGGAACTCGAAACCGATAACAAGCCTTACCATCTCGAGCGACTGGTGAAGTTCTCGTGGCCCAACGTCGGCGAACCCACAAACCTGACCGCCAAATTCGATCGCTCAGTCGGCAGCTTCGCTTTCTCGCCCGACAGCCGCTCGATCTACCTGACCGCCGAAGAAGCCGGAAACGAAAAGTTCTACACGATGCCCGCGGACGGCGGCGACGTCACGCGCGCAATGGACATGACGCGCGGCGTCTACACCAACCTGAGAATCCCATCGAAAGCAGCCTCGACGATTCTCATCGCAAGCTGGGAAAGCGCGATCAATCCCCCGGAAATATTTCGACTCGATCTCAATTCGAAGACGCACCAGCCGCTCACCACCTTCAACGCCGACCAGGTCGCGAAGATCGACTGGCAACCGGTTCGTCACTTCTGGTTCACCAGCAAGGCGGGCAAACGCATTCACAACATGATCGCGCTGCCTCCCAACTTCGACGAGCGGAAGAAGTACCCGCTGCTTGTGCTGATGCACGGTGGTCCACACAGCATGTGGCGCGACAACTGGGGCCTGCGCTGGAACTACTTCATGCTGACGCGACCCGGCTACGTCGTGTTGATGACGAACTATTCAGGTTCGACAGGATTCGGCGAAGCGTTCGCACAAAGCATCCAGTTGGATCCGCTGAAAGGCCCGGGTAACGAGATCAACGAAGCGGCCGACGAAGCGATCCGGCTCTATCCGTTCGTCGACGGATCGCGACAGGCAGCGGCAGGCGCGAGTTACGGCGGCCACCTGGCAAACTGGATGCAAGCGACGACCACACGTTACAAGACACTGATCAGTCACGCTGGTCTGATCAATCTGGAGTCGCAGTGGGGCACGAGCGACACGATCTATTCGCGTGAGCTGAACAACGGCGGACCGGTGTGGGAACAAGGCGGGGTTTGGCGTGAACAAAACCCGATTCGCTTTGCGGCAAACTTCAAGACGCCGATCATGCTCTCCGTCGGCGAGAACGACTTCCGCGTCCCGCTCAATCAAACGCTGGAAAACTGGAGCGTCCTGCAACGGCTGCGCATCCCGAGCCGGCTGCTGGTCTGGCCGGACGAGAACCACTGGATCCTGAAAGGCGAAAACAGCCGCTACTGGTACCAGGAAGTCTACGGCTGGCTCAAGAAATACCTCGACGAGCCGTCGAGCGTGACGTCAGCCGAGCGTTAGGTTGCACAAGTTATTGACCGGACTGACACGAGGCTTCCTCCCCGATGTTATCTCCGCAATTGGTCTTACCGCGCGACCTCGATCGCAGCGATTGGTAATAAATTGCCCTTGACACCCAATAAGCGTGTAAGGCAAAATACGCCGCCTGCAAAAGCAAATCAGTGATGAGGCAAACGCCTCGTCTATCGTGAGAATAAACACAAGCGAGTGAGTTCGAGTGGTTGCCGAACTGGATTTCCATAGCCACCGCCAGTTGTGAGTTCAGGCTATGCCATGCACCAACTCCATTAACTCTTGGTCATACCACTCGACGTAACCGAGCCGGCGAGCGTCCGTTCAGCCGTCCTACTGATGGAGAAAAAAGTTATGCTTACGAAGAACCCGAACAGACGAGTTTTTTGGGCTGGTTTGCTCCTAATTCTCGCTGCTTTCACCGCAACCGCTCAGGAGTTTAGAGGATCACTCGCCGGCAAGATCACCGATCCGAACGGCGCCGTCGTTCCCGGCAGCAAAGTCGAAATCAAAAACGTCGAAACCGGAATCGTCTCGACCGTCAACGCCAGCGAAGACGGCGCGTACAGTTTTCCCCTGCTGCCGCCCGGCAAGTATCAGCTCACGGTAACCAAGGAGAACTTCAATACCGCCGTCCGCGACGGCATTGAGGTCCGCGTGGCCGACAAGCTAACGCTAGACGTGCAGCTCGAAATCGGTGTGACCGCAATGGTGACCACCATCGCTTCCGCGCTCACACTCGACACCGGCACCGTCAACACGGGCACCGTCGTAACGGGCAAGCAGATCAGCGAGCTACCGCTGACGGAAGGAACGGCATACCAGTTAGCGACACTCGCTCCGGGAATCGCCTACACAGGCAATCCGCTCTTTACTGGTCCAACGTCGAACGGAAACCTTGCGGCTTTCCGCTCCAACGGTGCGTCCGGCGCGAACCAGATCACGCTGGACGGCTCGCCTAACTACGCCTTCGACGGCGGCGTCGGGTTCTCGCCACCGTCAGACGCAGTGCAGGAATTCAAAGTTCAAACAAACACGTTCGACGCGCAGCAGGGTTACTCAGCGGGCGCGACGGTCAACGTGGCCGTGAAGAGCGGCACCAACGACCTGCACGGCTCCGCCTGGTACTTCAACCGCGACCGCAGCCGCACCGCCAACAACTACTTCGGCAACCGCGCCAATCAAGCGCGGCCGATCAGAACGTATCACCGCTTCGGCGGTGTCGTGAGTGGACCCGTCGTGCTGCCTGGTTACAACGGACAGGATCGCACGTTCTTCTTCGCCTCTTACGAACGTCTCAAGGACAACATCGCCGAGCCGCAGATCTTCACCGTTCCGACCGAAGCGATGCGCCAAGGCGACTTCTCGGCGCTGATCGTCAACCGGAACAATATCGCCGACCCGGCCAACACCGTCATCTTCAATCCCTTCTCGGGCGTGCAGAGCGGCAACAACGTCGTGCGAACGTCGTTCGGTTGTCCAACGTCAGGCGCCGTTGCGGCGAACTCGACGTGCAACAAGATTCCCGCCGCGCTGATCAATCCGGTCGCTGCGAACCTCGTCAAGTTTTATCCGTCCCCGAACATCGCGGGCGTGGGAAACGGCACGCAAAACAACTTCTTCTCGAACCAGCTTCGCCACCAGGACTATCGCGGCTGGCTCGCGCGCATCGACCACCGCATCAGCGCGAACCAGTCGATCTTCGGCAAGTACTATCACAGCTTCAATCCCGAAGATCGCCAGGACTGGGCCGGCATCGTCAACGGCTTTCCGATCACGCAGGGCTTTGAGTTTCGGACCAACGACGGCGGCAACATCGACTACACCAACGCGATCAACTCGAACATGGTGTTCGACATTCGCGTCAGCTTGAACCGGTTCGTGCAGGAACGCCGGCCGGCGCAGTCTTTCGATCCGGCGCAACTCGGCTTCGCGCAGGCGTCGCTCGCCGCGATGCGCGGTTACCAGTACTTCCCGCGCGTCATGATCAGAAACCTCGATGCCACGAGACCGATTCGCTCGACACTCGGCTCCACCAGATCCGATTGGAACGAAGGCCGCGTCCGCCCGTTCTACATGGGTTCGGTCCAACCGACGTTGACGCAAGTCGTCGATAACCACACGTTGAAGTACGGCTATGACTTCCGCGTGGTGCGCGAGAACTTCAGCACCGACGCTTACAAAGGCGGCCAGTTCTTCTTCGACGGCACGTTCACCGCGCCGGCTTCGAACTCTAACGCCACGTTGCGCAACGTCTTCGGCCGCGACGTCGCTGCGTTCATGCTCGGCGTTCCGACGACGGGCTCAGGCGGCAACGCCAGTCAGATCGACAACTCGATCAACTACTCGGTCCAGTCGCTGTATCACGGGTTCTTCATCCAGGACGACTGGCGGCTTTCGAAGAAACTGACTCTGAACCTCGGTCTTCGCTACGACCTCGAGCAAGGCCTGACCGAGCGCTACGACCGCATCCTCCGCGACTTCGATCTCGGCACGCCGAGCCCGATCAACAACCAGGTGCGTGCGGCATACACAGCAGCTTTCAACGCCAACCCGAATAACTTCGTCGTGCCTCCGAGCGGGTTTCAAGTGCTCGGCGGCTACACGTTTGCCGACGAAGACAACCGCAACGTTTGGGAAGCCGATCGCAGCAACTTCCAGCCGCGGATCGGCCTTTCTTACAGTTTGAACGAAAAGACGGTGGTTCGCGCCGGCTTCGGCATCTTCATGGCGCCGTTCATGATCGAAACGCCTCAGCAGATCGGATTCGCGGGCACGACGCCATTCATTCCATCGAACAACAACGGTCTGACGTTTGTCGCGACTTTGACGAATCCATTCCCGCAAGGCCTCGCTGGAGTTCAACCTTCGTTTGGATCCAGTCTGGGACTATTGACGGGAATCGGAGCTGACGTCGCGAGCGGCGAGCTGCCAATCATCGGCGTGCTGCGCAAGAACTCGAAGTTCGCGCGCATCGTGCTCGGCATTCAGCGCGAGATGCCGGGCCAGATCGTCGTCGAGGCAAACTACATTCACGCGAACGGCTACCATCTTCCCGTCAGTAGAAACTTGAACTTCGTTCCGCGCTCGTTCCTCGGCGACACTCCGGCGACGGACACAGCCGCGAACACGTTCCTGTCCGTGACGATTCCGAACCCGTTCCGGAACCTCGTTCCGGGCGGCAGCCCTTTCAACACGGCGACAACGATCACCCGCGCGCAGTCGTTGCTCGCGTATCCGCAGTTCACCAACCTGTGGGTCCAGGAGTACAACGGCTCGAACCGGTACAATTCGCTCCAGGTCCAAGTCAACAAGCGTTTCGCGACCGACTTGACGCTGACGTCGACCTACACTTATTCGAACCTTCGCGAAAAGGTGAATTACCTGAATCCGAGTGACGTCGTTCTCGAGGATCGCATCTCTCCGTTCGATCGTCCGCACCGCTTTACGTTCGCGGGCGTCTATCAACTTCCGCTTGGCCGCGGCCGCGCGTGGGGCAACGACATGAATCGCGTGCTCGACGCCGTCATCGGCGGCTGGCAGTTGAACGGCACGTACGAATGGCAAAGCGGCGAGCCGTTCCTGCTGACGGCGGCAAACCTGTTCTTCCCCGGCGATCCGACGACGATGACCAGCAGGCTCGGCGACGGCGACGGTCAGGGTGGCAAGTTCGGCATCGATCGATCGGCGTTCGATGCGCCGGGACTGGTGGCGCTGACGGGGTTCGGCATACGCAACGTTCCGACGACACTCGACAACCTGCGTAACCAGCCGTTCTCAGTTGCGAACCTGTCGCTCACGAAGAACTTCAACTTTACCGAGTCGAAGAGATTGCAGATTCGCGCGGAGGCTTTGAATGCGTTCAATCATCCGTACTTCGGCGCCGGAATAGGTCTGAATCCCGGCACGGCGGCGTCGCCCAATGCCGCGTTCGGTATCGTGACGACGCAACGCAACAATCCGCGTGACATTCAATTCGGCGTCAAGTTTATCTTTTAGCTTGTGTTTCGTTCGTGCTGCAAAATCATAGTCATCACGCTGTTTTTTGCAGCGGGGACAGCGGCTCAAAAACGCATCGTCGTTGCCGCGGATGGCTCAGGCGATTTCAAAACCATCCAACAGGCTTTGGATCACGTTCCGGATGACAACAGTCAACGGGTCGTGATCCAAATCAAGCCTGGAACCTATCAGGAACAGATCCGCGTTACCGGCAAGCGAGACGTCACGCTTCGCGGTGAGGATGCGCGGAAGACCGTCATCACTCACCGCCTCAGCGCGCTGGAAGCGGGAAGCACGAGACTCGCATTCACTGCCTACGTCAACGCAAATAACTTTCGCGCCGAGAACCTGACGTTCGAGAACACTTTCGGCACTGGCTCGCAAGCGGTCGCTTTGTTCGTCGATGCGGGAGACGCCGTTTTCGAGAATTGCCGCTTTCTCGGTTGGCAGGACACGTTGTTCGTCAACGGCAGCCGCCATTTTTTTAAAGACTGTTACATCGAGGGGCACGTCGATTTCATCTTCGGCAGCGCCTCGGCCGTGTTTGAAAACTGCACGATTCATAGCAAGGGAGAAGGCTATGTGACGGCGCACTACCGCACGAGCGACGAGGAGAAGACGGGCTTTGTCTTTCTGCGTTGCCGTCTGACGGGCCAGGACACCGGCAAGGGAGTTTATCTGGGCCGGCCGTGGCGTCCCTACGCGCGAGTGGTCTTCATCGATTCCTGGTTGGGCGAGCACATCAGACCGCAAGGTTGGGACAACTGGCGCGACCCGGCGCGAGAAAAAACCGCGTGGTTTGGCGAATACAAATCATCCGGGCCGGGCGCGAACCCAAAAGCTCGCGT
>DASRIM010000099.1:0-3256 GCA_035649995.1 Pyrinomonadaceae bacterium
TCCGAAGCAAACATTCGCGACGATGAAAAGCACGCCGCCGAAAAGATACCTGCCCTCGGTGATGAAATACATCAGGCAGTTGGCCGTCACTGCGATGTAACAGAAGATCGCCATCAGGCGCTTCTTCAAGTTCGAGTAGTCGCCCAACGCGCCGAGTATTGGAAGGAGAAAAACCTGAGCGCCCACGGAAATCGAAACACACAACGTCGGCAACGATTTGGCGGTGACTGCGCCGAGTGGTCCAAGGTCCAGCACAACCCCGTTCTCGCCCACGGAGCTCTGGGCCAGACGCGTGATGTAGGGGCTGAAAAGCGCCCCGACGACTGTTGTGTAGAAAGCCGAGTTGGCCCAGTCGTACATCTTCCAGCCAAACAGCTCCCGCGGATTGTTTTTGTCAGCTTCGCTACCCTTCATTGTGTGCTTGTTTGGTGCCTTTTGTGGCTAGCAAGGCGACGATAGCGGGTGTGATGTCGGCAAGGGTTTTGATCCTCGCCGCGGTTTGTTCACGTTGAGCGCCCCAGATGATCGTGGGCACCTCATGCAGCGTGTGATTGCGTGATGAAAGATCTTCGATATTGCCGTGGTCGCTGGTGAGTATAACTGTCGTGCGTTTCAGATCAAGCTTGACGAGCAGTTCGCGGATGAAGCGCGCGAGACTTGTCAGTACCCCCTTTGCCTTCGGCATGTCCTGCTCGTGGCCCACTTTGTCAGTGATGAAGTATTCATAAAGCGTGAACCTGTTTTCTGATGCAACACCTGCGAGCACCTCCGCCGCCTCTTCCTCGGTTCGGACGGAAACGTCCACGCCTCTTTCGATCAGGACGCGATTAGTAAAGTCCATGAAAACAGCGGCGCCCTTTTTCAGGTCTTCGATGTTTCGAAAAGTCATCCCTGCTGCTTCGACTGCGGCTGTGGTAGCTGAGATCCATCGGGGTCGTTCGGTGAAGAAGCGATCGGTGTAAGCATTCGCAAACGTAACTGGTCCAACACCAGCATCGCGAAGCTGCCGGAAGATTGAATGCGCGTCGATGATCTCCAACAAAGGCTTGTTTGGAAATCCTTGTTTGTGATAGCCGAGCTGAGCGGGCGCGTTTACGCCCGTGAGGATCGTTGTTTGTCCCGAAGCACTTTGCGGCCGTCCTTCGACTCCAAGACGCGGGTCAGTCGGCACCACTATGCCGTCAAAAAGTGGCTGAGGCGGTTCGTTCTGGAAAACCGCGAGCGGGGCGGCGTCCTTCAGGTTGTCGAGTGGATTGAATGGACCTCGTGTGCCGATTCCCAGGCCGTCGATGAAGAATAGTACGACCGAATCAACACTCGTCATCATGCAGCAGACCACGTTCGCGATAGAGATTGAGTTTATTGTGGAGAGTCTTCAGGCTGATGCCCAGTAGCTCGGCCGCGCGCGTTTTGTTGTTCTTCGTTTTCTGAAGAGTCCGCATAATCATCTGTCGCTCAACCTCTTCGAGAGGCGTGCCCACCGGTAACGTCAACGTATCTTCGTTACGCAGGCGTTCGCGTTGTTCGATCGGGTAGGGAGCGAAGTGATGGCGTTCGTTCTGTTCGCCGGAACAGATAATTACTGCTCGTTCGATGACGTTACGCAGTTCGCGTACGTTGCCGGGCCAGCTATGAAACTGCAACGCCGTCAGCGCCGCTGAACTGAGAAAGCGTGCCGGCCGGCCATGTTTTTCTGCTAGTTGAGTGACAAGGTGTTGCGCGAGTAGCGGCAGGTCTTCTTTTCTTTCGCCGAGTGGCGGCAAGTGAATGCCAAACACGTTGAGCCGGTAGAGAAGATCGGTGCGGAGTTTACCCTCTGAGACTGCTTGGTGCGGAGGGCGATTAGTGGCGGCGAGCAGACGCACGTCCACGTCGATCTCTTTGCGGCTGCCAAGGCGTCGCACCGCGCGCTCTTCGATTACGCGCAGCAGTTTTGCCTGTAGCAGCGCGGGCATCTCGCCGATTTCGTCGAGCAGGAGGGTTCCGGTGTCAGCTAACTCGAAACATCCCTGGCGTCGTGAAGCTGCGCCCGTGAAGGCGCCTTTCTCGTGTCCGAAGAGTTCCGATTCCATCAACGATTCGGGAATTGCAGAGCAGTTGATGGCGACGAAGGGTTTGTCACGACGAGGACTCATGTTGTGAATGGTGCGTGCGACGAGTTCTTTGCCAGTGCCTGATTCGCCCGTGATGAGAACCGAAGCTGATGAGGGTGCCACTTGTTCGATGAGCGTATAGATCTTCCGAATCGAATCTGAGTTGCCGACGAGTTCGCCGTAAGCGCCGCGATCCTGAAGCTGGCGCTTCAACATTTCGTTTTCAAGTCTGGCTCGTTCGAGTTCGAGTGCGGGATCCACCATCCGCGCCAGTGTAACATAGCCACAGATTACACAGATGCAGACGGATCGGTCTCAATCAGCGTTAATCTGTGGCTGAATAGTGTTTCGCTATAGCGGCCGCTAGTTCCTTGACGGTCTGTTGACCCGGTTGAATGTGGACGCGCAGCCCGTATTCGGTGGCTGCGGCGGCGGTTATTGGGCCAAGGCAGGCGATCACGACGCCGCGCAGTGCATTGCCGAGGTCGTGCGTGTCGAAGAGTTTCGCGAGGTTTTTGATTGTCGAGGGACTCGTGAAGGCGATGCAGTCGCCACTGCCCGCGAGCATGGCGCGAAAGCGGCCGCGATCGAGGTTCTCAGGCAGCACGGTTTGATACGTTGGAACTACATCGACACGTGCTCCGGCATCTTCTAAAGCCTTTGGTAACACGTCGCGACCAGAAGCAGCGCGCGGCAGAAGGATATTGAGGCCTCGAAGATGTTCAGCGCCGCCGACGAATTCACTTAAGGCTGTGAATACTCCTTCGGCTGTTGATTGCGCTGGAACCACGTCGACGTGCGTGTGTGCGTCGTGCAGTTTCTCGGCGGTGCGTTGTCCTATGGCGCAGACCTTGATCTCGTCAAGGTCGGCAACGTTGAGTCCGCGCTCGGCTAAATGTTTCATGAAAAACTCGACGCCGTTGGCGCTGGTGAAGATTAGCCAGTCGTAACCGTAAAGGTGGTCCAGTGCTTCGTCTAAGCGGTCGTAGCTGTCAGGCTCGCGAATCTCGATGGTTGGGCAAACGAACACTTTCGCGCCGTAGCTCTCGAGTGCGTCCGACAGCTCCGCCGCCTGAGAAGCCGCGCGCGTGACCACAACGGTGATTCCTTTGAGCGACTGGTCCATATGCGAACGGTCGGTACAAATGTAGGGGCGGCCCTCC